>JAGBRZ010000017.1 GCA_017632155.1 Clostridia bacterium | reverse complement strand
TGAGTCGAGATTCGGTAGCCGAGGCTTTTGACGTATGCGAAAGTCTTTTTCATCTCTTCCTCGCCACCGAGTGTCGGCTCAACGGGGAAAAGCTGCGGGAATGCGCCGTCGTGACCTCCAAAATTCCAACCGACGAGCTGAAGTTCGCATTCTTTGACGCCCCTTTCGTGAAGCGCATCGGAAATATCGCGCACGCGGGCAAAATCGCAAGCGACGTGAACAGGCGGCTGATTTTCGGGAGTCTGGTGCTTGACGGGAGAGGGACTCTGCTTCCACCCCATACGGATTCTGATAAGCGGTGAGCGGCTTGCGTAGTCAACCACCGCCCTCTCACGGCATTTATCCGCAAGCGGGATGATCTCACCACGCTCAAGTCGAAGCTCGCGCTCGACTCTTGCAATGTCACCGAGGTTCGCGTTTTCGGGCAAAGGAATGATCTCAATTCTTATGTCATCATAAGGCAAGTCATTCTTGCCACCGAATTCGGTTGAAAGATACGCACTGTACGAGCCGTTTTTCAACTCCGCATTTATGGAAAACTTGTAGTTTCGCTCAAAGCGAACAAGAGCACGATAATCCTTTTTTACGATTGCATATACAGCCATCACAGGCTTTGAATAAGTAAGAAGAGCATCCTCGCGCTCTTTGAAATCCACCCTGATCTCACCGCGCATCGAGATGTTTCTCGGAAGAATATAAAATCCCTCATCGCCCGCCGTCGCCTCGGAGATTTCGGGAAGCAGACGCAGTTTTTTCGCGCCCTTAAACTCTGCCAGAGGCAAAGTCAGTTTGAGAATTCCGTTCTTTTCCTCGGACAAAAATTCTATTTTTCTGTTATTTTCATCGTAGGCAAAATATTTCATCATATACCTCATTCTTAAAATACCGCGGCATAGCCGCGGTATTGATAAAATATAAAATTACTCGCAAAGAGAGAGATGAATATCGTAAAGACGCTTGATCTCGGATGCGCGGAAGTCGCAGATCTCTTCCATAGTGCCGATCTGCTCGGGGGTAAAGCCATCAAGTGCGCCTTCCTTGAGCTTCTTCTTATACATCTTGTCAACGGTGAGCGCAAACTTGATGTCGAAGGACACGATGCGTCCGTCAACCTCGGCTACGATGCAGTCGCTCTTGCCGTCAAGAAGAAGGTCAACGGCATAGCTTCCCATCTCGGTAGCTGTGAGTCTGTCGCGAAGTGTGGGAGCACCGCCGCGAACAACGTGTGCAAGGCGCGCAAACTTGCTCTCAACGCCGGTCTTTTCCTGAATGACCTTGCGGAGATCCTCTCCGTAGGGCTTGCCCTCTGCATTGAATACGCCCTCGGAAACAACAACGAGCATACTTCTCTTGCCCGCAGCCTTTGCCTTGAGAATACGCGCGATAGCGGCATCCTCATCAAAAGGAACCTCGGGGATTGCAATTGCAACCGCGCCCGATGCGATACCCGCCTTAAGCGCGATCTCGCCGCAGTCACGGCCCATAACCTCAACAACGTTGCAGCGCGCGTGCGACTGGCAGGTGTCGCGAAGCTTGTCGATGGCTTCCATAGCGGTGTTCATTGCGGTGTCAAAGCCGACGGTGTAGTCGGTTGCGGTAATATCGTTGTCGATAGAACCGGTAACACCGATGGTGGGAATTCCGCGAAGGGAAAGGTCTGTTGCGCCGCGGAAGGTTCCGTCGCCGCCAATGGCAACGATTGCATCGATGCAGTTATCCTTGCAGGTCTTTACAGCCTTCTGCATACCCTCTTCGGTCTTGAACTCGTCGCAACGGTCGGTAAGAAGAACGGTACCGCCAAGATTTTCGATATTCGATACGGCACGTGCATCAAGGTCAATTATCTCGCCCTTGATAAGTCCGCTGTAACCGCCGATGATGCCCTTTACTTTAAGGCCGTTTGCAAGTGCACGGCGGGTAATTGCGCGAATGGCGCAGTTCATGCCGGGCGCATCTCCGCCCGATGTGAGAACTCCGATGGTGTTGAATCTTTTCATTGTTTTCTCGCTTCCCGTCGATATAAATCGACTTTATAATTATTAACCCTTATATTGTAATATATTATTCCACGAAAATCAAGAGGTATTTTGTGATTTTTGTAAAGATTTGTCGATTTTTCAAGTATTTAATGCCAATGACATGGCATTTGTTGCCGCACAGATACGGATAAACTCACGCGAGCGCTTCGGCGAGAGCTGAAGGAGCTTAACTTTTTCACCCTCCGCGGTCGAAACGGCGATATAAACCGTGCCGACGGGCTGTTCGGGCGTTCCGCCTCCGGGACCCGCGATGCCCGTCGTTGCGATGCCGACGTCCGCACCGAGTGCGAGCCTTACCCCGCGAGCCATCTCGCGCGCTGTCTGTTCCGAAACCGCACCGTATTTTTCAAGTGTTTCGTGCGAAACACCGACAAGCTTTTCCTTTGCCGAGCAAGCATAAGTCACGCAACCGCCGAGGAAAACGTCCGAGCAACCCGAAACATCTGTGATGCGCTTGGCGATGAGTCCGCCCGTGCAGGATTCTGCGCAAGCAAGCGTCATTCCTCGCTCGCGCAAACTCATAACGAGCGCATTTTCCATACTGTCAACGTCAATTCCGTAGATAAACTCTCCGACCTCTGTCTTTTTGATCTCTTCGATCAACTCGGCGCACATACGCGAAGCCGTTTCGGCATCCTTCGCTCTTGCGCTGACTCGCACCCTGCACTCACCGTTGCCCGCGTAAGGCGCGACCGTGGGGTTGGTCAGCTCCATCATCATATCGTGAAGCTTTTCCTCAACCGCAGATTCGCCCATACCGAGAATATAAATGTTCTTGGAAACTATAACTGAATCCGAACGCTCGAAAAGATAAGGTTCTACCCTCTCGCGCCACATCGGCTCAAGCTCGATGGGCGGACCGGGGAGCAAGATTGCCGTTTTATCGTCGCGTTCAATGACGAATCCGGGAGCTGTGCCCCAATCGTTCTGAAGCACGCGCGCTCCGCGCGGAGCCATTGCCTGTTTTTCGTTATTTTTGGTCATATTTCTGCCCGTTGAGGAGAAATATGCCTTCATACGCTCAAGCGCCTCTTCGTTGAGCTCAAGCTCAAGCCCGAGATATTCCGCAACCATTTCCTTCGTTATATCGTCGCAGGTCGGGCCGAGACCGCCCGACAGTATCAGGCAATCCGAGCGCGCGAAAGACTCGGCGATCGCCTGACGCATCCGTTCGGGGTTGTCACCCACAACGGCTTGCCGATAGACGGGGATGCCGAGAGCGGCGAGCCTTCGCGAAATATACGAGGCATTGGTGTTGATTATGTCGCCGAGCAAAAGCTCCGTGCCGACACATAAAATCTCTGCGCTTCTGACATCTTTCATTGCCGAGTCTTCCTTTGTTATTTAATTATTGATTAATTTGATTATAAAACGAAGTTTTACAATTGGCGAAATTATTTGTTGAGAATGGTAACGTCCATATGAGGATATGCGCAAGATACGCCCTCTGCCTCAAGAGCCTTGCGGATCTCGGTGGTAAGGTCGAACTTAACGCCCCAGTAGTTGCCTGCCTCTGCCCAAACGCGGACGGTAACGATGACAGCGGAATCACCAAGATTGGTAACGCGAGCAAATACGTCCTTGTCGGTCTTTACGTTAGCGTGAGCTGCTGCAACGCGCTTTGCGATCTCGCAAGCCTTTTCGGAATCGGATTCGTAAGTAATGCCGAAGTCCATATCAACACGGCGGAGATCCTCGCGGGAGTAGTTGATGACGGTGTTGTTCATCATGGTGCCGTTGGGGATGGTCACGTGCTTGTTGTCTCCGGTAATAAGGAGAGTGTAGAAAATGCCGATCTCGCGAACTGTTCCCGAAACACCCGAGGTTTCGATGAACTCACCAACACTGAAGGGACGGAAAAGGAGAAGCATAATGCCGCCTGCGAGGTTCGAGAGAGAGCCTTGCATTGCAAGACCGATAGCAACACCGCAGGATGCGATAGCCGCGATAACGCTCGCCATCGGAACACCGAGGATAGCTACGATGCAAACGATAAGGATGACCCAAAGTCCGATATTAACAAAGGAGTTGAGGAAGGACTTTACAGTCGGATCCATCTTTTCGAATTTCTTGCCGTTGGGGAAGATCTTAAGGATGCCCTTGATGATAAGAGATCCGATGATCCAGGTAAGGAGTGCGGCGAGAAGCTTAAGACCGACGGTCTGTGCTACACCGACAAGCCAAGTGAGAAAGTTTTCCATAATAAAAATTCCTTTCGAATTTAATTTGATAAATTATATTATAACACATTAATCTAAAAAAGTAAAGTAAAAGTGAAGAAAAAGATGTCATAAATCGTTGATTTTTCCTCGGTTTCGATGTATAATAATGTCGAGGTGAAGCCAAGTGAACGATCTATATAAGCAATGCAATATCTGCCCGCGCAGGTGCGGTGTTGACAGAGAAAGTACTGTCGGCATCTGCCGTTCGGGCTCAAAAACCGTGATCTCGCGAGTATCGCGGCATATGTATGAGGAACCCGCGATTTGCGGAGAGCGCGGCGCGGGGACGGTATTCTTTTCCGGATGCAATCTCGGCTGCGTTTTCTGCCAAAATTCCGTCATCAGCAGAAAAAGCGTTGGCAAGGAATTTGACGAACGTGAGCTCGCAGAGCTCTTTTTGACGGTTGCCTCAAGCGAAGTTTCCTCGCTTGATCTTGTAACGCCAACGCATTTTACACCCACCGTTGCCGCGGCTCTTGCGTTGGTGAAGGATAAACTTTCGATCCCCGTTGTGTGGAACAGCGGCGGATATGAAAGCATCGAAAGCCTTGCGCTTCTGCGCGGACTCGTTGACGTTTACCTTCCCGACTTCAAATATTTTTCTCCCGAAATATCGGCAAAATACTCGCATGCCGCAGACTACCGCGAGCGTGCCGAGGAAGCCCTCTCCTTTATGTATGATATGCTCGGCAAGGCAGAGTTTGACAGGGACGGAATGATGAAAAAGGGCATCATCGTGCGCCATCTTGTTCTGCCGGGGCAAAGAAAGGATTCGATCGCGTGTTTGCGGCGACTTGCGGAGATTCTGCCCGTCGCGGACATCCGCCTGAGCCTTATGAGCCAATACACGCCCGACTTTTACCAAGGCGACGACAAAAATCTTCTCCGCAGGCTCACCACCTTTGAATACGAAAGTGTCCGTGCAGAGGCTCTGCGCCTCGGATTTGAGGGATATATGCAAGCCCCCTCCTCCGCATCCGCCGAATACACGCCCGATTTTTGCGACACTTTTTCTATCGATTTGTCTTGACAAAAGTGCAAATATATATTATAATTACAAAGTATTATTAATTTATCCGAATAACGGAGGTAATTTTTATGTCACAAAGCAGAGTTATCGTATTCTCTTGCGACGCTATGGTATACGAGGATATTAAATATCTTCTAGAAACCAGTCCTCGCTTCGCGGAGCTTTTCAAGAAGGGCTCGATGGTCAAGCGCACCCGCACCATCTATCCCTCGGTAACCTATCCCTGCCACACCTCGATGTCAACGGGTTGTTATCCCAACAAGCACGGTGTCACAAACAACAACGTCTTTATGCCCGGCGTAACCAAAAACGTCCCTTGGACTTGGTTTGCCGACAACATCAAGTGCCCCGACATCTTCACCGCGGCTAAAAAGGCAGGACTCACCACCGCTTGCGTGTTCTGGCCCGTAACAGCAGGCCACGAATACATAGACTATAACTTCCCCGAATACTGGCCTCAGTCGCCCGAGGACACAAAGGAAGAATGCTATCTCCGCGCGGGCACAACCCCCGAGCTCTACCGCGAGTGCATTGCACCCTACATTGAAAAGGTCAAGATCAGAACACATCCCGACACCGACGAGCTTCTCGTCCGCGTCACTTGCGATATGATCGAAAAATACAAGCCTCATCTTCTGATGCTCCACACCGGCGACGTTGACAGCTACCGCCACGGCACGGGTCTTTTCACCGAAAAGGTCACAAGCGGTGTAATCGACACCGAGCGTTGGTTCTTTGAGATCATTGAAGCGACCAAGCGTGCGGGCACTTTCGAGGAAACCAACTTCTTCCTCATCTCCGACCACGGTCAGCTTGAGATCGTTCGAAACCTCAAGCCGAACGTCGTATTCGCCGACAACGGTCTTATCGAGATGAACGAGGACGGAAGCCTCAAGTCCTGGAAGGCATACTGCCACTCCACAGGTCTTTCCGCACAGATCAGACTTGCCGATCCCACCGACAAGGAAACCTGGCAGAAGACTTACGATCTGCTCAAGTGGATGCGCGACGAGGGTATCTACGGCATCAGCGAGGTCTACACCACAGAGGAGATCAACGAAAAGGAAGGCCTTTCGGGCGAATTCTCCTTCGTTATCGAATCGGACGGCTACACCTCCTTTGCAGAGGATTGGAAACGCCCGATGGTCAAGCAGCTTGACCTTTCCGACTACCGTTACGGCAAGGCAACCCACGGCCACAACCCCGACAAGGGTCCCCAGCCCATATTCTTCGGCTTCGGTAAGGACATCAAGGAAGGCGTTCTCATCGAGCGCAGACCCACAGTTGACGAAGCTCCCACTTATGCAAAAATTCTCGGTGTAGAAATGCCCGGCGTTGACGGCACACCGATAGTTGAAATGATTAAATAATTTTTGGAGGATAATAAAAATGCTTAAAGTTGGCGTACAGACAGGCGGTTGGTATAACCACGACAAGGCTCTTGAATCTTTTGAATACATCAAGTCCTGCGGTTTCGAAGCAGTTGACTACAATATCGACATCTATCTTCGTCCCGATCCTATGGCTAAGGAAGGTGTGATCACTCCCACACTCTTTGACAAGTCCATCGAGGAGCTTCTTGAGTGGGTTAAGCCGCTCAAGGAAGCAAGCGAGGCAACCGGAGTGGAGATCTCTCAGATGCACGCTCCCTTCCCGTGCTGGTATCCCGAAAAGGATGATCTCAATGCATACCTCATTATGGCGTTTGACAAGTGCTTTGCAATAGCAGAGTACCTTAATTGCGGAGCAGTTGTTGTTCACCCCACGCTCCTTTCCGAGAGAGATGCTGAATGGGAAGAAAACCTCAAGTTCTATCGCAGTCTTATTCCCTATATCAAGAAATATAAGGGGGTAAAGATCTGTACAGAGAACATCTTCACAAAGTATGGTGCGCACTTTGTTGAGGCAAGACTTTCCAACCCCTATGATGCGGCAAGAATGATCGACACTCTTAACGAAGAGGCTGGCGGCGATTACTTCGGTTTCTGCCTTGACGTCGGACACGCTAACCTCTGCCACCTTGATCTTAAGAATTACATCAAGATCATGGGCAAGCGTTTGACCATCTTCCACATCCACGATAACAACGCGCATGACGACCTCCATATGATCCCCTATTCTTACCTCACCAGCGGCAAGTTCCACGTTTGTGACTGGGCACGCTTCGTTGAGGGCATCAAGGAGATCGGCTTCGAGGGTACTCTCGCATTCGAGACCTTCCGAATCTTCTCCGCATATCCTCAGCCCGCACATACCTCCGCGCTCAAGCTTATCGCTGACATCGGACACTATTGGGTTGATCAGATCGAAAACAAATAAATTCGTTTTCGATCAACTATGAGCGCCTTCGGCGAGTTTAGAGTTATGATATGCTTCGCATAGTTATGATGTGCCTTCCGGCACAGTTGATTTTCATTGGCGATCATATCATAACTCTTGCAAAGCAAGATCATAACGTTTGGCTCTGCCAAACTTATAACTGTAAACTAAAAACGTGAGGTTATTTATGGCAGACAGCATTTTAAGATCAAAATCGAAGTCATTTGCAAAAGATATTATTTTTCTTTGTCGCAAATTAAAGCAAAACGGTGTTGAAGGAGCTTTGGTTAACCAACTTTTAAGATCCGGCACATCTGTGGGCGCAAACATTCATGAGGCACAATACGCACAAGGAAATAAAGACTTTATATCAAAGTTTGAGATTTCACTAAAAGAATGTAATGAAAGTGAATATTGGCTCGAATTGTTATATGAAACTAACAGTATGCACCAAAATGAATTCAAGAAGTTGCAAAATAACTGTATAGAACTTCGCCGTATGCTTGTTTCAACAGTTAAAACATTAAAAAGCAAATAACAGCTGCAATACAAAAATCTCCCTCCGTCAAATAACAGAGGGAGATTTTTTGCAATAAGAGTTGTAATATCAAGAAAGTACGCTCTGAGTGCAGAGAGCGATTATGTAAGCCATAAGGCCTGCCGCGGTGGGCGAGGAGATCCAAGCAATACCGATCTTGCCGAGAACCTTGAAGTTTACGTTCTTGGGACCCTTGACAAGGCCTGCGCCGATAACGGCGCCAACTACTGCCTGAGAGGTCGAAACGGGGATACCGAGAAGGATCTTCATAACAGTGATGGCAAGTGCGCTCGCAAGGATTACAAGGAAGCCGTCGATCTGGCTGATGTTAGCGATAGAACCACCAACGGTCATCATAACCTTCTTCGAGTAGGTAAGAACACCGACTGCAATAGCAACACCACCAAGGATAGCTGTGAAGCGCGCGTTGGTAAGGATGTTTGCACCTACGCCGAAGCTATCATAGTAGAAAGCGGTAACAGATGCGGAAGAGTTGATACCGATGGTGTATGCGGAATACGCACCCGCAACGATATAACCGATCTTAATGACCTTATCATAGCTCTTGAGCGACTCTACCTTCGCCTCGAAGAACTTCTTGAAGACGAATACGATAACAAAAGAGATGAGAGCCGCGCCGAGGGGATTGAGCAGCCAAGTACTTGCAAACTTACCGATCTCGGCAAGGTTGGTGCTGAGAACTTCGGGATTTGAATAGTCGGCGTGGAAGAGACCCCAACCGATGATAGCACCCGTAACCGCCTGGTTTGCAGAAACGGGGAACTTGAGGTAACTCATAATGAATACCGTCAAAGCCGCGCAGATAAAGATGATGGCAGCCTTGAAAGCGGACTTGTTGCGGAGAGTCTTAAGAGCAGCCTTGTCAACATTGTCAGTGGACTTTACAACGTATTCCATAACTACGTTGCCGTCTTTATCCTTGACAGGGTTGCCGTTCTTATCGAGCTTTTCCACAAGTTCAAGATCAACACCGACGCTTTCGATATCTGCGGCGTCTGCGGAGACCTCGTTGTTGGTCGAGATGCTGGAAAGCTTATCAATATCATCCGCGCCCTGAAGAATGGAGCCGAGGATGACCATAGTTGCGATAATAATAATAGAAGTTCTGTACTTTACAACTCTTGTTGCCACTGCCGTACCGAAAGCGTTGGCAGCGTCATTCGTTCCGAGCGACCAGCCCATAAAAAGGCCGGCGAAAAGCAACAAATATATCATTTTTCTTTACTTTAACCCCACTCAGACGATTCTGTTGATCAGCATGATCTGGATCTGGTCTGCGATGTTCTCGATAACATCGGAGATGTCGCAGATGATGTCAAGGAAGTTAACAGCCTGAAGCTTCTGGGAAAGAGCAAGGCTCTCCATATCGAAGATCTGCTGATATACGGTTTCCTCAACCGAGTCGACCTGAGACTCAAGACCGCGGATATCGTCAAGGATAGCGTGGTTCTTGAGAAGGGTGTTGAACTTACCGAAGAGCTGGCTTACTGCGCTCTTGAGGAGTTCGAACTGCTTCTTGGTGATGTCAACGATCTCAAGGATGGATGCGTTGCAGTCTGTGGGGAAGAAGAATCTCTGGTAAACCATAAGCTTTGCAACGTCCTCGCACTTGTTTGCGATCTTGTCACAGCTGGTTGCGATAGAGATAAGGTCAGAACGGGTGGAGGGAAGGAAGGGACCGTCAAGTCCTTCGATCATAGTGCGGAGAGATACGTCAGCGATGTGCTCCTTCTCGCGAACTGTCTTGCAGAGCGCGCGGAGAGGCTCCACGGTTGCGCATTCAGCGGTTGCGGCAGCAATGAAGCCCTCAAGCGCGACAAGGGGGTGCTCGACATCGGCAAGCTGATCCTTAATCAGAGCGTGGATGTCATTGTTTTTGTTTTTGTTTA
>JAGBRZ010000143.1 GCA_017632155.1 Clostridia bacterium | reverse complement strand
GGCAAAAGAAACGCGATCTCATTCGTGCGGTCAATCCGAAGTATGATGATCTGAGTGAAGCTTGGGTGCGCAAACCTGTGCACCGGCGGATGCAGAGTAGACCACTTCGTAATGGCACCGCGCCGCGCGAAGAACAATTCGCGCGCCACGAGATCCTTCGGGCGCCACGCGGTCTGCGGACGCGCCCTCAGGATGACATCGTTTCTTTTTATGGGGGCTTCGCCCCCATACCCCCATTTTTATTCTGTCAAAAATCAAAAAGGAGAAAAATAATATGGAAGGCTACAAAAGAGAGTTTATACAGTTTTTAGAGACTGCGGGAGTTTTGAAGTTCGGCGATTTCACCGCGAAGAGCGGACGCAAGATCCCGTACTTCATCAACGCGGGTATGATCAAGACCGGCGACGACATCGCAAAGCTCGGCGAGTTCTATGCAAAGGCATATTTCGAGAAGCTCGGCGCAAAGAAGGCTGTTCTTTACGGTCCTGCATACAAGGGCATCTCTCTCTCGGTTTCCGCCGCAGTTGCGCTTTCGAAGAACGGCCTCAACGTTCCCTTCTTCTTCAACCGTAAGGAAGTCAAGGACCACGGCGAGGGCGGCGTATTCGTAGGTTACGTACCCACCCCCGGCGAGGAGATCGTCATCATCGAGGACGTTATCACCGCAGGCACTGCTATCCGCGAGAGTATGGAGATCCTCTCCCACCTCGAGGGCACAAAGGTTGCCGCAACCTTCATCATGGTCGACCGCAAGGAAAAGGGCCAGGGCGAAAAGGGCGCAATGCAGGAGATCGAGGAGCAGTTCGGCTTCCCCGTATATTCTATCGTCGACGTTTACGACATCATCGAGTATCTTGAGGCCGACGAGGCAAACCGCGAAAACGTTGAGAGAATTAAGAATTATCTTAAGGTAAACGGTGCAAAATGAGAAGCCTGATCAATGTTTTTGACCTCAGCAAGGAGGAAGTCGGCGCACTTCTTGACACCGCTGACGATATAATTGCAAACCCCGCGAAATATGCAACCGCTTGTCACGGCAAGAAGATCGCGACCCTCTTCTTCGAGCCCTCCACCAGAACCCGCCTTTCCTTCGAGGCGGCAATGCTCGAGCTCGGCGGCAGCGTTCTCGGCTTTGAGGCGGGCGGAAATTCGTCCTCTTCGAAGGGCGAAAGCGTAGCTGATACTGCTCGCGTCGTTTCCTGCTATGCCGACATCATCGCAATGCGCCATCCCCTTGCGGGCTCGGCTTACGTTGCGTCGAAGAATGCATCGATCCCCGTTATCAACGCGGGTGACGGCTCTCACAGCCATCCCACCCAGACCCTTGCCGACCTCTGCACCATCCGCAGACATAAGCATAAGTTCGACGGCCTCACCGTCGGCTTCTGCGGCGACCTCAAGTACGGCAGAACCGTCCATTCGCTGATTCAGGCGCTTTCGAGATACACCGGCATTAAGATCGTGCTCATCTCCCCGAAGGAACTCAAGCTCCCCGAGTACGTTAAGTACGAAACCATCAAGGCGAACGGTATGGAGTATTACGAAACCGAGTCGATGACAGAGGTCATTGGCGATCTCGACGTGCTCTATATGACCCGAATCCAGCACGAGCGTTTCGCGAGCGAGGAGGAATATCTCCGCCTCAAGGACAGCTATGTCCTCGATATGGCAAAGATGGAGCTTGCAAAGAGCGATCTCATCGTTCTCCACCCGCTGCCCAGAGTCAACGAGATCAGCACAGCAGTCGATAAGGACCCCCGCGCGTGCTACTTTGAGCAGGTACTTAACGCAAAGTATATGAGAATGGCGCTCATCCTAAAGCTTCTTGCAGAAAAAGACTGCGAAGCCCCCGAGGAGGACGCCGAATACCGCACCGACCTCACCTGCGACAACAAGGGCTGCATCGTAACCACAGAGCAGGAGCTCCCCCACCTCTTCCGCAAAGGCGTCGACGGAAAATACAGATGCCTCTATTGCGAGCATAGAGATTAATAAAGCAGTTAAAACAGAATCATTCCGCGAAATAGTTGCAATCTAATGAAACCATTAGATTGCAACTATTGAAATATTGTAGAGAAATATAGGAGAAAGTAATGAAAAAAGTCTTAAGCTCGTTTATAGCAGTGGCTTTGATACTTCAACTATTTGCTATGGTTGTCACTGTTTTGGCAGAAGAAAATGCTTTAATAACTGTTTCAAACGAGAGTGGGACGGTTGGTTCAATAGTGACTGTAAAGGTAGGTATTGTCAACAATCCCGGTTTTCATGCACTCCAGTGCGAAATCGAATATGATAAATCTTTGATGCAACTTGTATCTATTTCGGCAGGAGAGAAGCTTATTGACAATGCGGATCAGGTTGATCAATTTGTTGCGTCTGTGGGTGAAGGTAATGTCCCTGCAAAATTTATATATATGGGTATTTTGCCTTCGGGTATTCCTTCTGAACTTATCACCGGTGACGTGACGGTTGCAATTTTGACATTTAAGCTGCTCGAAGCAGGAACGTCAGAAGTTACCGTTAATTGCGTGGAATCTCTATACTTGAATGATGCATATGAGATGATTCAATTTGGTACCCGAACGGGTGTCGGAACTGTTTCTGTATCTGCAAAAATAGGTTCTGTATATGGAGATGTCAACGGTGACGGCGAGGTTAACGTTATTGATCTTGGTATGCTGAGAAAATATTTAGCATCTATTGATCCGTTAACAGGTATGCCCTCGATTGATCCTTCGACCGGTCTGATGAAGGTTGATATTAAGCCCGGTGCAGATGCCAATGCAGACGGTGAAGTCAACGTCATTGATCTTGGTATGCTCAGAAAGTATTTGGCATCGATCGATCCCGTTACTAACTTACCTTCATTTAATTTAGGTCCGAGATGATGAGGTATATAACAATGAAGGATTATTTCAAAGGTTTATATATTTTTCTTTGCGTATTGCTAACGTTGATTATGACTGTTGGGATAAATACCGTATATGCGACCGGATCGCTGACGATTACCGTGGAGTCTGTGTCGGCAACTCCCGGAGATGTTGTTGATTTGAATCTTACAGTCAATAATAACCCGGGCTTTAATGCACTTACGGTGGGCATAGTTTATCCCGATGGATTATCTCAAATAAACATTGTAAATAACATTGCTGATCTGACTTTGACCAAAGGATCTTCAAACGTATGGGACTCGGCAGAGGATTATAAAGGCAACGGTACTTTGGCAACGATTTCGGTTAAGATCGCGGATGACGTTGCTCCCGGTACGTATACAATACGCTTGCTGAATTGTATGGCAGCGAATGAAAATTTTTCTGCAGTACACGTAACTACCTGCGATGCGGTCATTACAGTAAAGTGTGCCCATAAAAATACTGAATCTCGTCCAAAAGTTTCTGCAACCTGCCAAAATTCCGGTACTGAGGCGGGTGTATACTGCTCTGACTGTAAAACTTATATCAGCGGCGGCGTGATCATTCCCGCAACGGGTATTCATACGGATTTGGATGGGAAATGGGAAACCGATGACGAATATCATTGGCATACCTGCTCTTGCGGAGAGCTTTTTGAAAAAACCGCGCATACTGCCGGTGCAGAAGCGACTTGTGTATCTCGGGCACAGTGCAAGCATTGTAATGCTGTTTATGGCGAAATAGCCCCATCCAAGCACAATGTTTCGACCGAACAATTATCTGACGAAAAATATATTGTTCCCAATACCGGTATTAACTGCAAAGACTATGTGAAATATTACTATGCTTGCCGTGACTGTAAAAATGCGACCTCGGAAATCTGGACAAGCACAAAGCTCGGCGGTCATAATTACGGTATCCTCGTTGCCGCTCGAGGGGAAATTCACACACCTGATGAGCTTGTGGCAGCTGTGGCAGCTCACTACCGCTGTACTGTTTGCAATACATACTTTACCGACGCTAAGACAGCGACAACTCTTGCGGAGCTTACAGGTGCTGAGCCTATGCATACCTTCGGAGAAGCTTATAGCTTTGATGCTGATAACCACTGGAAGGAATGCTCTTGCGGTAAAAAGGAATTTGACGGAAATCACATTTTCAACGGTTCTAACGGTATGATATGTGATATTTGCAAATATGATCGCAGCTGCAAGCATATACAGTCCCTCCAATATGTTGCGGCAAAGCCAAATACTTGTACCGAAAACGGTAATAAAGAGTATTGGATCTGCAATGAATGTAATATCAAATTCAAAAGCAACAGCGCTATACCCGAAAATGAGATTTCTGATGACGATGTTGTTTTGACTGCCCTTGGACATTCCGAATCGAGTGCGTATTTCGGCGACGGAGTATACCATTGGAAGATATGTGACAGAGAAAACTGCGGTGCAGTGATCGAATCTACAAGGGAAGGTCACAATGGTGTGGCTACCTGTGAGAAACAGCCGACTTGCTCCGTTTGCAATCAAAATTATGGTGCAGCGCTTGGGCATAGTTTGAGCAAATATTGTTTGTCATACGGTGAGGAGGGTCACGCACGTGAGTGCACCAATATTGGGTGTAATTATACCGAAGATATTCAACCTCACGATAACGAGGGTGCGCTTTGCGAAGCTTGTGGCTTTGTTTACCACATCTGCGGCAAACAAATGATATTTGTTCCGTCTGTTTTGGGTAACTGTCATGTTATGGGTCAAAAGGAGTATTATAAATGCTCTTGCAACAAGCTTTATTTTGACATCGGTGCTCAAATTGAGATCAAGAGTCTTGCTGATGTTGCGACTTCATACGGTGCACATAACGATGTGGCTGTTCCTGCTGTTCCCGCAACTTGTACCGCAGACGGAGTTACCGAATCGGTTATTTGCAGTGTGTGTAAAACTCAACTTGCCGCTCCTCAAGTAATTCCCGCCCTCGGTCACCAATGGAGTGAATGGAAGGTCATACTTGATCCTACTGAATATGCAGACGGATCAAAGAGCAGAGAATGCTCTGCTTGTAATGAAGTTGAGTTTGCCGATATCCCCGTGCTTGAACATAAGCATAGTGAAGTAGAGATACCGGCATCAACGCCCACTTGTATAACGTCAGGTCTGACTTCCGGAACCAAGTGCGCTATTTGCGGTGAGATCATTGTCGCTCAGAAGATCGTTCCCGCCAAAGGCCATACTTCCGTCGATTATGTTGCTCCGAGAGATGCAACCTCGACCGAATTGGGTAATATTGAATACTGGCATTGCCGGGATTGCGATGGCTTGTGGCGTGATGCAGAGTTAGTGAGATCCGCGAAAATTGAGGACGTGATTATTCCCGCGCTTCCTGACACCGAGTTTGAAGAAACTACGATGGTTCCCGAAGAAACTACGATGGTTCCCGAAGAAACCACAATACCCACCGTCCCTGAGTCGGGCGATGATTCGGTATTCTTGATCATTTCCCTGGTAACAATTTCTGTTGTTCTTGTTATAGCAATATTTATCAGGAAGAAGAGGACCGATAATTAATTATCAAACTGTTAATCCCCTGCTTTTTAATGCAAAAGCGGGGGATTTTTGCTAACGATAGCTCATCCGTTTTCAACTTTTTCAGAAAATAATCTTTACAAAAAAGCCACTTTGTGGTATACTTATTATGTATTTTTATCTAATTGTAAAACTGTGTTTTAGAATTGATTCCGTTTATAATTTTGGGAGGTATGGTTTTGAAAAACAACAACCTTAAGGCGTGGCTTTATCTGCTTCCTGCCATTCTTTTCCTTGGTGCGTTTATGGTTTATCCGCTGATCGACGTGTTCATCTACTCCTTCGAGGAGGGCTACAACTCGGCGTCTCAGACCTTTTTCGGCACGGGATTTTATAATTATCAGTATATTTTGCGCGATCCCTATTTCCTGCAGGCGGTGAAGAACACCTTCATTCTTGTCATTATCACCGTGCCTGTGTCGACGGGGCTTTCGCTTCTCATTTCCGTTGCGCTTGCATCGATCGAAAAGCTCCGCAAGCTCTTTCAAACGGTTTATTTCCTCCCCTACGTCACAAACACCCTCGCCGTCGGACTTGTTTTTATGATCCTTTTTAAGAAAACGGCATACACCGACGGTATGGTCAATCTGCTCATCAACTTCTTCGGCGGCCCGTCCGTTGATTTTATTGACGGCCCCTATTGGGCAAAGATGCTCGTTCTCTGCATTTATACAGTTTGGATCGTTATGCCGTTCAAGATCCTGATACTGACAAGCGCACTCGCCTCCGTCAATCAGAATTATTATGATGCCGCGCGCGTTGACGGCACGACAAGGTGGCGAATGTTTTCAAAGATCACGCTCCCAATGATCTCGCCCACGCTCTTTTACCTTATTATCACGGGCTTTATCGGCGCTTTTAAGGCATACAGCGATGCCGTCGCGCTCTTTGGCACCGACCTCAACGCCGCAAAGATGAACACCATCGTCGGCTACGTTTACGATATGCTCTACGGCACGGGCGGCGGCTTCCCGTCCTATGCCTCCGCGGCGGCGATCATTCTCTTTATCATCGTGCTCACCATCACGTGCATCAACCTGCTGATCAGCAAAAAGCACGTTCATTATTAAAAAAAGGGGGACAGAAATGAAAGAAAACACCTTCGGCAAGAAGCTCTTGCGGGCGGCGGTTTACGCAATGCTCATCTTTTGGGCGCTCGTTGTCCTTTTCCCCTTTTATTGGATGCTTCTGACCTCGATCAAGACCTACGGCTCTTATAACGCCGAGTTCATCCCGAAATTCTTCACGCTCTCGCCCACCTTTGAAAACTACATCTCGGCATTTTCCGCCGTTCCGCTCGCAAAATACTTCCTCAACACCGTGATCTTCACGGTTGTGACCACCGCGCTGATGCTCGTCATCGCCATTCCCTCGGCTTATGCCTTTGCAAGGCTTGAATTCAAGGGCAAAAATCTGCTCTTCCTTTCCTTCCTTGCGCTGATGATGATACCCACCGAGCTTGTGGTCATCACAAATTTCACCACCATCACCAACCTCGAAATGCGAAACAGCTTTGCGGGACTCATTCTCCCCTCGGCGGCTTCGGTATTTTATATCTACCTGCTCAAGGAAAACTTCGAGCAGGTGCCAAACGAGCTTTATCTTGCCGCAAAGGTCGACGGCACCACGGATTTCAAGTACCTGATGAAGGTTCTTGTGCCCATCTGCCGCCCCACGGTTGTCACCGTGACGATCCTCAAGGTCATCGAGTGCTGGAACTCCTACGTCTGGCCTCGCCTTATCACCGATAACCCCGCGTTCTATCTCGTTTCAAACGGCATTCAAGAGATCCGCGAAAACGGATTTGGACGCGAAAATATCCCCGCAATGATGGCGGCTGTCGTTGTTATCTCCCTGCCTCTGATCGTGCTTTTCCTTATTTTCCGAAACAAAATTATGGCGGGCGTTGCAAGAGGAGGTACAAAGGGATGAAAAGATTCATTTGTGCTTTTATTGCGCTCATTCTTTGCCTTGCCTGCCTCCCCGGCTGTCACGGCTCGAAAAGACAAGCGCTTTTCGAGATTCCCGAGGAATTCGACACCTCAAAGCAGTACGAGATCACTTTTTGGGCGAAAAACGATACCAACCTGACTCAGGTTGCGATATACAAAAAGGCGGTTGCCGATTTTGAGGCGCTTTACCCGAACGTCAAGGTCACTCTTCGTCTTTACACCGACTACGGCAGAATTTACAGCGACGTTATCACGAATATCGCAACGGGCACCACGCCGAACGTCTGCATCACTTATCCCGACCATATCGCCACGTATCTTACGGGCGACAACACCGTTGTTCCGCTCGATGAGCTTATGGCGGATGAAAGATTCGGACTTGGAGGCAGCGAGGTGCGCTTCGAATCGCCGAAAAAGGACGAAATTATCGAAAAATATCTCGCCGAGGGCATCATCGGCGACGAGCATTATGCGCTCCCCTTCCTGCGCTCAACCGAGGCTTGCTACGTCAACAAGACCTTCGTTGAAAAGCTTGGGTTCACTCTGCCCGAGGTGCTGACTTGGGACTTCATCTGGCAGGTGTGTGAAAAGGCTGTCGAGAAGGATGCCGAGGGCAATTATATCGTCAACGGTCAGAAGACGCTGATCCCCTGCATCTATAAGTCGACCGATAATATGATGATCCAGGTGCTTCGCCAGCAAGGCGCGGATTATTCGACCGCGGAGGGCGAGATCGGGCTCTTTAATGACACTGCAAAGGAATTTTTGCTTGACGTTGCCGCACACACGGCAAACGGCGAGTTTTCCACTTTCAAAATTTCAAGTTATCCCGCAAACTTCCTCAATGCCGGTCAGTGTATCTTTGCAATTGACTCAACGGCGGGCGCGACCTGGATGGGCTCGGATGCTCCGCTTATCGACATCGCTGAGGACAGGATCGTCAAATTTGAAACCGCTGTTATGACCGTTCCGCAGTTCGATACCGAAAATCCCACGATGATCTCGCAGGGGCCTTCGGTCTGCGTTTTCAATAAACCCGATAATGGCGAAGTCCTTGCTTCTTGGCTGTTTGCGCAGTATCTTCTCACAAATGACGTGCAGATCGCGTATGCGCAGACGGAGGGCTACGTTCCCGTAACGAGCAAGGCGCAATCTTCGCCCGAGTATCTCGATTATCTCTCGCGCGAGGGCGAGGACGGCGAGATGTACTATGACATCAAGCTCAAAGCGACCAAGCTCACGCTCGATTATACCGAAAAGACCTTTGTCACACCCGTTTTCAACGGCTCGGCGTCGCTCCGAAACGCGGCGGGACAGCTGATCGAGGAGGTCACAAAGGCAACGCGCCGCGGAAAGACTGTCGATGATGCGTATATTGAATCGCTTTACGAGGAGATGATCTCGCTTTACCGTCTTGACGGCATCGGCGCGGGCGGCGGCGAAAAGGCAGAGCTCGGTCCGCTCCCGTCCACCGCAATTATGCTTCTTTCGCTAATTGCTGCAGCGTGGCTGTTCATTGGCATATATGTCTTGGTACAAACGCTGAAAAAGAGAAAAAATCAAGGAAATACTTGACATTTTCGCAAATTAGGTGTATAATGTTAGTTGTAAAATCTTTATTAAAATTTTCTAAAGGAGAAAACAAAATGAAAAAGATTATTGCAGTACTTATGATCCTTTGCATGGCAGTATCGCTTTTCGCTTGCGCTGAAAAGTTCGATCCCGCTAAGAAGTCCGAGGGCGTTATGACCTATGCTGAATACGATGCAGCAGCTATGGATGCTGAGGTCGTTATCGAGGCATACGTTCAGGCTACCCAGTCCTGGTGGGACAACAAGATCACCGCTTACCTTCAGGATCCCGATGGCGCATACTTCTGCTATGAGATGGCTTGCACCGAAGAGGACGCAGCTAAGCTGACCCAGGGCACCAAGATCAAGGTTACCGGCTACAAGGGCGCTTGGGCAGGTGAAGTTGAGATCATGAACGCTACCTTCGAGTTCGTTGAGAGCGAAAAGTGGGTTGCAGAGGCTACCGACGTTACCGCACTCCTCGGCAAGGATGAGCTCATCAAGCACCAGAACAAGTTTGTAACCTTCAAGGGTCTTACCGTTGTTTCTGTTGAGTACAAGAACGGCGAGCCCGGCGATGACATCTACGTAACCGTTTCCAAGGACGGCGCAAACTACTCCTTCTGCGTAGAGCGTTACCTCACCGGTCCCGAGACCGAGGTTTACACCGCAGTTGGCGCACTCCAGGCAGGCGACACCGTTGATATCGACGGCTTCCTCTACTGGTACGAGGGCGTTAATACCCATATTACTGCTGTAACCAAGAAGTAATTTTCTTTACATAAAACCCCGACAGCTGTGGCTGTCGGGGTTTTAGTTTTCGGAGAAAGTGAAATTGGGATAAATCCGCTTCGCGGAATGATAGTTCGCCTTCGGCGAAATGATGATCTCGCTGCGCGAGAATGATGATCTGCCTTCGGCAGAATGATAGTTCGCGCAAGCGCGAAATGAAGGTGAATTTCCGCCGAGGCGGAAATTTTCATTTTAAGAAAAAAGCATTAACAAGATAAATAATAAGTGTATAATAACTATGCTTATCTACTGCATAAACGACAGGCGTACTCATTGGTGCTGATTATTTTATTTGACAGCATTGTTTCGAGAGAAAACTATCAATTATATCAAATTTCTATATAAAAGTCACCTCAAATGATTTTTCGTACTTTTTGCATTTCGCTGCCACGGATGGGATTCGGGATCTTCCATTTACAATGACCATAACGTAATCGGCGGCTTGGATCAGTTCGTCAATGTCGGGACAGAAAACTGTTTTTTCGAGATTTGAGATATTGGTAAGAATTTCGGTACACTCTTTTGGCAAATAATTTTTCGGATCGATTATTTTGCTTGACCCAATCAATGCAACTTTCATATTTTTCTCCAAAGAATAAATTTAGTATACTTAATATAAGTATACTTACAACATTATACCACAAAAATATCTTAAAATATACTTAAATTAAGATAATTTTGGAGAAAACTAATGAGAAACAAAAATAATAAGCACCTCGGGCTTGAGATCGACCCTGAATTGCACTACAAGCTGCACTATATTTCAAAATACGAGGGTCGCTCCGCAAACCGTCAGGTGATCTATCTGATAAGAAAATGCATCAAGGATTTTGAGCTCCGTGAGGGCGAGATCGATCTCCCCGCAGACATCACCAAAAGTCCCACAAAAGAAGAATGAAAAAATTCCGCCCAAAGGCGGAATTTTTCCTATTATTATTCCGCGAAGCGGACTATCATTCTGCCGCAGGCAGATCATCATTTCGCCGCAGGCGAACTATCATTCCGCCGCAGGCGGATCATTATTCTCGCGTAGCGAGATATTACTCAATCTCTCCCTTGGGCGGCTCAAGCTCGACCTCATAACCGGTCGGAAGACCCATAACAGGGTATCCGGTTTCGTCGAAATCGACGCGCTGAATGTTGAAGAATCGGGGAGCTCCCGTGCAGGTCGCGTTGTGCTCCTTCATGCCGTGGTAAGCGCACCATACCTCTTCGCCGTCGGGGGCGCGGAAGAAGGATGCGTGGCCGGGGCCATAGAGCTCGTTGCCGTGAACGAAGAGGGGCTTATCGTGCTTCTTCCAGTTTGCGGCATCGGTAAGCGATCCGCCTGTGTGCTCAAGCACACCAAGGCAGTAGTCGTCCGACCAACATCCGTTCGCGGAATAGATGATGAAAAGTCTGCCGTTACGCTCAAGGAAGAATGCGCCTTCAACGATAGCGCTTCTGCCAACGTAGGGCGGTACAAGCTCCCAATCAAGCTCGGCTTTGGCGATTGTCGCCCAATTTGTGCCGTAGGTGTAGGGGTTTACAAGGTCGCAGATGTCGAGCACCTGACCGTACTGCGGGTCAACGCGGGAAGAGCAGAGGTACTGCACTCCGTCGGGCGCGGTGTAAACGGTCGGGTCGATAGAGAAAATATCGGGGCTCGGCTTGCCGCGGAAGATCCACTCGCCCTCAAAGGGGTCGTCGGCGGGGCCTTCCATAATGAAAAGACGCTTCTGGCTCGGCTCGGGCTTGATGCGTCCGCTTGTGTAAACGTACCATTTGCCGTTTGAGCCGCGGTGCATTTCGGGCGCCCAAATGTCGCCCCAAATTCCGTCGCGTTCGCCGTTGGGGGTGTAGAGGATGCGCGAGTCGCCGTCGGTGACGATAGAGCCCGCGTGACGGCTGCGGAAGAGCTCAAGCTTCGAGCCGCGTGTGAAAAGGGCATAGTAATAACCCGTTTTGGGGTCATAGGTCATAAAAGGATCGGGCGCGTCAAAGGGAGAAACGGGGTTGTGGAATTTTTTCATTTTGGAGCACCTCTTTTTGATGTATTCTGTTGGCTTAATTATATCACAAAAGAATAAAAATTGCAAGTAGAATCCAATTGACTTGTCGGCGAAAATGTGATATAATTGAGTAAAATACTGAAACAGAGAGATCAAAATGAATAAAAACACACGTGATCTTCTGCTGGGGCACTTTCGGAAGTATCCGCTCCTTCAAGCAGAAGATATTTTCAAATATTTGTTCCAAAGCGCGTTCGGCTGTGAGCATCTGGTGTCCGACCCGTCCGCCGCTTTGAATTATATCAAAAAGGAGCGCGAGATGTCGGTTTCCTCGCCGACTCTTGATGAGCTTGACGGCGAGTATACCCGCGTTCATATATCTTGCCTCGCCCCCGAAACGCTCGCGCGGCTTTTCTGCCTTTCGGCAAAAAAGGAGGACGGACTTGCATCACTCGAGGCGAAGCTTGAGGTTGCAAAAGAGCTTGTCGCGAACGGTGATCTTCCGCTTGACGGCGAAGATTTTTCAAGAAAGCTTGAAGCGTGGCGCCAAGCGGGATACCCCGCCCTGCACCATTCGGATGCATTTCGCGAGGCGTATCGCCCCGCATACCGCGTAATTGCGAATAAATACGCTAAAATTTTGAGCATTTTTGCCGAGATAGACGGCCTTCTTACAAATGGCAATGCAATCATAGCCATAGAGGGCGGCGCCGCGAGCGGAAAGACCACCCTTTCGGGCATTCTCGCCGAGGTTTACGATTGCAACGTCTTCCATATGGACGATTTCTTTCTCCGCCCCGAGCAGCGCACACCCGAGCGCTTTGCCGAGATCGGCGGCAACGTGGACAGAGAGCGCTTCCTCGAAGAGGTGCTCGAACCGCTGAAAAGAGGCGATGCGGTGTGTTACAGACCCTTCGATTGCGGCAAGTGGGCTCTCGGCGAGCCGATAACGGTCGAGCCGAAGAAGCTGACGGTCATCGAGGGCGTTTACTCAATGCACCCCGATCTCGCCGATTGCTATGATTATTCGGTCTATCTTGACATCTCCCCCGAATATCAGCGCGAGCGAATTCAGGAGAGAAATTCCCCCGCCTTCGCCAAGCGCTTCTTTGAGGAATGGATCCCGCTTGAAAACCGCTATTTCGAGGGAATGCGGGTCAAGGAAAGATGTTGCGAGGTTCTGAAGATCGAAAAATAAAAGAAGTGCTGATCCGATGGATCAGCACATTTTTTATTGAAACGGCACTCCGAACAGTGCCACCATCAGGGCATAGATGAGGGGAATGGTGATGACGCACAGGGAGTGCGAGATCATTGCCATACTTGCGCCGGTTTCGGGGTTGCCGCCGTAAGCCTCGGGGAAGATGACGGTGTTCAGTCCCAGCGCGGGTGCGGTCGCAAAAAACGTCAGAAAGAGCACGTCATTGCCGATGTTGATGCCAAATGCGGAATTTGCAAGCATTTTAAATAGGAACGTAAAGGATACGATGATGGCAGGCAGAGGGAAAAGCCGCAGAAAGGTTGCCACATATACCTTTTTGTTTTTAAGCATAGATAAGAAATCGTATTTCGCAATCGTCACGCCCGCGAGAAGCATTGCCACGGGGCCCATGCAGACCTTGAGGGTGTCGAGCGAGTTGGTCACAAAGCCGGGAATGTATTTGCCTGCGCCGCTGAGTCCCACTGCCATACCAAGGAGCATTGCGATCGTGGGCGCGTTGAGAAGCCGCCGCCAAGATCCGCCGCGTTTTTCGGTGACGGGTGTCATAACACTGATGCCCCAGGAGTAGATCATCAGCTGGATCGGCAGGCAGTAGAGCTTGTAAAACGCAAGCGCCACATCACCGAACATAGCAAGAACGATGGGGTCGCCCATATATCCGCTGTTCGCGAATGCGAGGGCATAGTGATAAACCCCGCGCTCGGGCCCCTTTTCTTTGACGAAAAAGCGCGCAAGAAAAATGGATATTCCCACGGCAAGCAGAACGCCGAGGGAGGAGAGAATTATATTGATAAGATGCTCGCCGATCGAATCGACCGTGCAAAAGTATGCCATTGTGGTAAAATTGAGCGCGGGACAGAAGATCCAGGTCTCCATTTTAGCCATAACCTTGCCCGACCCCTCGGGCAGGATCTTGCACTTGCTGAGTAGAAATCCAAGCGCAATGCAGACAAACAGCGTCAGCATCGGCGTCAGCGTAGCGGTAAAGGTTGTCATTGTTGTGCCTCGAAAAATAAATTATTCATCAGTTTATTATGAATTTGGCTGATCGGGACCGATATACTCATCCTTTTCAAACCATCCGATTTGTTTGGTACCGTCGGGCAGGGTCATCACGCCTTTTCCGTGGCGGTAACCCATGTCGTGTTCGCCTTCGTAGCGGCTGCCGTCGGGAAGCTCCCACACGCCCTTGCCGTGAACAAGACCGTTGTGACTCAGCCCGCCCTTATAAACGCCGCCGTCACTAAAATACTTTTCTCCCTCGCCGACGATCACTCCGTCGGCATAAGTGCAGATAATGCGTGTGCCGCTGGCAAGGGTACAGACAGCTTTACCGTGCCTTACGTCGTTTTTATATGATCCTTCATAAACATCGCCGTTCTTTGCTCGGGAGATGCCCGGTCCTTGACGTTTTCCGTTCACAAATTCACCCTCAAAGTCATACTTTGCGCCGGAATATTTTCCGTGACCGTGCATTATACCAAACTGCCACTCACCTTCGTAGCGCGAACCGCTTGAACGGGTCTGGATGCCGTAGCCGTGCCGCAGATTATCTTTCCATTCGCCTTCGTAATGATAATCTCCATCCCAATCTGCGACACCGTAGCCATTTCGCTGATCGTTTTTCCATTCGCCCTCGTGACGGTCACCGTTATTCCAAACTGCTATGCCGTAGCCTTCCCACAAGCCATCGCGAAAACCTCCTTCGTAACGGGCGTGGGTATATTCCCGCTTGCCTTCGCCGGTGAAATAAAACTGACTGCCGGGTGTGGGTGCTTTTTTGTTAAAGAGAAGTTTGCCGTTCAGCCAAAGCCCGCGGAATTTCTTTCCGTTTGTGTCCGTGTAGGTACCCCAGCCGGTGAAGTTGCCACCGGAGCGGAAGCCGACATAGGATTCACCGTTCGGCCAGGTCGTCACGCCTTTTCCGTGTATAAAATCTTTCCGCCATTTGCCTTCGTAAGTGGAATAGTCGCGCCACATTTGGCGGCCGTGCCCCCACTGTAAGTCGCGTTTCCATTGCCCTTCGTAACGCTCGCCAGATGGTTCGGTATAAACACCGTAGCCGGAACGGACGTCGTTTTCAAAATTTCCTTCGTAATGTTCTTCGTTCGGCCAGTCAAAAACACCCTGCCCGTTTTTCTTTCCGTCGCGAAATTCGCCTACATAGCGTCTGCCGTCACTGTAAGTGACCGTTGCTTGACCCTGCAGCAGGTCATCCACGAACTTGCCCTGATAGCAGGTGCCGTCCGCGGCTGTGTAGGTGCCGCCCCCGCCCCGCAGATCATTGCACCAATAGCCGGTGTAGACAGCGCCGTCAGGAAAGCGCATGGTTCCGAATCCGTGACGCTTGCCGTCCGAGTAGCTTCCTTCGTAGGTCCTGCCGTCGGGCCATCTTTCAGAGCCCTTGCCGTTTGGTTGGTCATTACTAAACTCGCATTCGAGGCGGTGTCCGTCGGGATTTTCCAAAACGGTATGTCCGTGAATCGTTCCGAAGTAGTAGTTTGTGACCATAAGGCTACCGTCGGGGAATTTGATCGTCATCTTGCCGTGTGGTACACCGTCGCGCCATTCTCCGTCATAAACTACACCGTCGCGGTTCTCCCATCTGCCAGAACCGTTGAGGGGACCGCAGTCGTCCGTAGCTGGGCCATTAGCTTTGTTGATACGTGACATGAACTTCTCCTCCTTGCAAAATACTATCTTTATTTTATCATAAAGCCCCGGCAAAGTCAATATGCGGCACCGAAATAATAAAGCATAGTGTTTTCCAAAAAAGACTTTACATAATCGGTTTATTATGATATAATTAATCAGAAGAATTACCGATAGGAGTTTTTGCTATGATAAACGTATCTTTGAAGGATAGAGAAATACTCCGCGAGCTTGCCGCGCGAAAGGCGGCGCTTGCAAACTGTCCGCGAAACGACGAGATCCTTGCAATGTGGGATAAGCAGGCGAAGGGCTTGCGCGACACGCCGACTGTGCGGCTTTTGTTCTCGAATTTCACGGGCGAGGTCATCACTCCCCGTATGCGTTGTGAGGGCAAGGAGGCGCGAAAGCTCGAATGGCAGCTTCTGTCCTCAATGGTCGGCAGAGAGCTTTTTGACGATGATACCCCCGTTTCGGACAGATTTGACGTGAACGTGTTCCTCAAAGGCTCGCCTTTCGGCGCACAGCCCGTTATTACGAGAGCAAAGGACTCAATCGGCTTTCACATTGAGCCGCTGACCGAGGATATAGAAGAGGATTTTGACATATTCCGTGGCGGCGGATTCACGGTCGATATGGAAGGCACGCGGGAATGGTGCGCTCTGGCGGACAGCATTTTCGGCGACATTCTCCCCTCGCGCATTATGCAGGCGTCCCTCCGCGGCGCGATCACCAATCCTCTTGTAAAGCTTGTCAATATGGAAACCTACTATATGTCCATGTATGACTGCCCCGAAAAGCTCCACGAGCTGATGGATATGGCAACGAAGGTTTACGAGCGGTACTATGATTATCTGGAAGAGAACAAGCTCCTTCTCCCGACGAACGGGTTCTCAAGCGTGGCGCAGGAGTCCTTCGCCTTTACCGACGAGCTGCCCGCCGAGGGTGAAATAACCTCCACAAAGCAGATCTGGGGCTTCCTTGAATCGCAGGAAACGACGGCGGTCTCCCCCGAGATGTACGGGGAATTCGTTTATCCTTATTTTGACCGTATGGTCAAGCGCTTCGGCTTGCTTTCCTACGGCTGTTGCGAAAGAGTGGATAATATCTGGGTCGACTACCTTTCCAAATGGGATAATCTCCGCAAGCTTTCGGTGTCGCCATTCAACAACGAAGAGCAGATCGGCGAGTATCTGCGCGGAAGCCGCGTTGTATATTACAGCAAGCCGAGAGCCGAATTTGTGACCGATCGCGGACCCCTTGACGAGGATGCGATAAGAAAATGCTTCAAAGGCATCAGTAAAGCCGCGAGCGGCTGTCTTTTTGAGGTAGCGCAGAGAGAAGTGGGCACCATCTTCGGCGACTACGAGCGCGGCAAGCGCTACGTTCAGCTCGCAAAGGAAACGATAGCGGAGTATTGGAGGCCGTAAAGAATAACGGATAGCCATTCGGCTATCCGTTATTCTTTGTATGGAAGGACTCTGAACCCGAAGCTCGCGCATAATTGGGTGGGAAAGTTGCGTGCGGTGGTAGCGCGAGCTCTATTATTGTTTCGCTTTGCGAAACAATAAGGGGTACATCGTCAATATGATGGTTGTATAGGATGTTTGTCTATATTTTGGTTAGAAAATATAAAAGAAAGGACTCTGAACCCGAAGCTCGCGCATAATTGGGTGGTAAAGTTACGTGCGGTGGTAGCGCGAGCTCTATTATTGTTTCGCTTTGCGAAACAATAAGGGGTTCATCGTCGATACAGTCACTACAAAAAATAACCGATAGCCTGAAGGCTATCGGTTATTTTTGGCAGGGGCAGAAGGACTCGAACCCACGACCCATGGTTTTGGAGACCAGTACTCTACCAACTGAGCTATACCCCTACGTACCAAAATATTATATCATACTATCGGTGAAATGTCAAGCCTTTTTGCGGATTTTCTTGAAATTAGTGAAAAATTCCGTAATTATTTGTGTTTTCATTAGAAAAAAGGGTGACAGAGTCAATACTTCCCTACATTCGGGAAGTATTGACTCTGTCCAAACGGTCGGCAGGGGCGCCGCCCGTTTGAAGCACGTTTGCGAAAGCTGAAGCTTTCGCATTCTAATGGGGCTCTGCCCCAAACCCCGCAAACTTTGAAAAGTTTGATCAAACTTTTGCTCTTTTAATCAAAATGAAAATTTCCGAGCCTTTCGGCTCGGAAATTAACCTTCAACTAGCAACTAGTAGCTAGCAACTTATACTTCAGGTATCTCGATCTCAACCTCACGTCCGATCGCTGCGGAGCGTGCAAGTCCGTCGATGATCGCCTGGTTATAGATGATCTGGCTTGTCGGAACGGGGGCGGTGCCGCCGTTCTTGACTGCCTCGACAAACGAGCCGATCTTCTGCGCGATGCGGTCGGTCTTGGCGTTGATGATCGGGACCTTGAGCTCGGTCTGGAGGCCTTCGACCTCCTTATATATCGTCATCTCGCCGCCGACTGTGCCGTTCCAGCACTCTGTCGAGGGGATTCTCAGTCCGCCCTCGGTGCCAAGGATGATGGTGTCACCGGGAGTGTCGAGGTTCATTGCCCAAGAAATACGGAAATCGAGGATGATGTCGCCTTCAAGACGGATAAAGCCGCCCGCGAAATCGTCAACGCCGAACTTTTCGGAGAATTCCTTTGCGGTCTCGGGGGAGTATCCGCAGTAGTTCGGGTCCTTGCCGAAGCGGTTCGAGATCATACCCGTTGCGGTGAGGGGCTTCGGATGGCCGATCGCGTTCATTATCATATCGATCGAGTAGCAGCCGATGTCGCCGAGAGCGCCGATTCCGGCTGTGTCGTCGCGGATAAAGGTATCCTTTCCGCCCTTTGCGGGGATGCCGCGGCGACGTCCGCCGCCCGTCTGGATGTAATAGATCTTTCCGAGCTCGCCCGACTCGCAGATCTTCTTGATCATCTGCATATTGGGGTCAAATCTCGGCTGGAAGCCGATCGAGAGTATGCGTCCGGTTTCCTTTTCGACCTTCATAACCTCGATAGCCTCGTCGAGTGTAACGGTGAAGGGCTTTTCAAGGAGCACGTGAAGACCCGCGCGCATTGCCGCGATGGCGCAGCAGGCGTGCTGACGGTTGTAGGTGCAGATCGAAACGGCATCGAGCGCAAGGCTCTTGTCCGCAAGCATTTCCTCGTGATCCTTGTAATCGGTCTTAACGCCCTCAAGGGAGTAGTTTGCAAAGAACTTTGCCGCCTTGCCGGGGACGATGTCGCAGCCCGCAACGATCTCAACGTCGGGTCTGCCGAGGTATGCCTTTATATGAGAATTAGCAATTCCGCCCGTGCCGATAAAGCCGATGCGGACTTTTTTTGATGTATCAACGGTCTTTTCCTCTACCGCAGTAAAGGTGTTCAGACCTGCCATAGATTTGTCTGACATTTTGGTTGTCCTTTCATAGAAGGATTCTTGTATTTTTGTGCGGAGTCTGTTTAATAGGAAAATTTGCGTGACACGCGCTCTGCCTTACTTATTTATTTCCTCAGTCAAAAACTTCAGTGCGGGCACGATCCACTTATCCCAAAACGCCCAGGTATGCGCTCCGGGGCCTTCCTCGTATTTGAATTCAAATTCCGTGTCCGCGATGGCGTGGCGGAAGGTCTGGTTCTGCTGATAAAGGAAGTCGGATGTACCGCAAGCGGCGTAGATTCGTGGCTTCGGCTTGTCATCGGGGAAGGTTTTTAGAAGATGGATAACATCATCCTCCGAGCCGGGCAGGGCGGTTTCGTAATCTTCGCCCCAGATCGAGGTGACAATGGTGTGCCATCCGGGATCTCCCGCCTTGACGTCGACGTTCATATCAAGCGCACCCGAAAGGGACGCGCATGCTGAAAATCTTTCGGGGTTGCGAAGCGCGAGCTTGACCGCGCCGTAGCCGCCCATTGAGAGTCCCGCGATGAAGGTTTTTTCGCGTTTTTTAGTGATAAAAGGAAGGAGCTTGCCGATATATTCGGGAAGCTCGCACGCAACGTAATCGTGATATCTCCCGCCGTACTTCATATTGCAGTAAAAGCTGTTGCCGACCGAGGGCATAATGACCGCGATCCCCAGCGCACGCGCGTATCTGCCGATCGCGGAGCCGTTCAGCCACGACATATGATCTCCGTGCATACCGTGAAGCAGATAGAGCACGGGCATATCGTCGACGATCTCGTCGGGAAGATAGATGCTTACGGGAGTTCCCGCCCCGAGGGTATCGGGGCGGAAATTCAGTGTCAGATTAGGCATTAGATCTCGGGAATAACGATCTCAACCTCGCGGCCGCACTCAGCGGATTTTGCGATACCGTCGATGATCGCCTGGTTGTAGAGGATCTGGGAAGAGGGAACGGGAGCGGGAGTGCCGTTCTTAACAGCGTCAAGGAAGGTACGGATCTTGAGATCGAAGAGGCCTTCCTTCATCTTGATGATCGGGATCTCGGTTTCAACCTGCTGGCCGCAAACCTCGTGATAGATCTTCATAGGTCCGCCAACCGAGCCGTTCCAGCACTCGGTGGAAGGAATGCGGAGACCGCCCTTGGTTCCAAGGATGATGGTGTCACCGGGGGTGTCCATGTTCATTGCCCAAGCAATTCTGAAGTCGAGAACGATGCCGCCCTCAAGACGAACAAATGCTGCTGCAAAATCGTCAACGCCGAAGAGATCTGCATATTCAGCTCTCTTGTCAGCGCGGTAGCCGGAGTAGGTGGGGCACTTGCCGAAGAAATTAGACTTGTAGCCCGAAACGGTAAGAGGCTTGGGATAGCCGATTGCGTTGAGAACCATGTCAAGGGAGTAGCATCCGATGTCGCCGAGAGCGCCGAGACCTGCGGTCTTGTCCTCGATGAAGGTGGTTCCGAAGGGGGTCGGAATGCCGCGACGGCGTCCGCCACCGGTCTGGATGTAGTAGATCTCGCCGAGCTCGCCCGACTGACAGATCTTCTTGATCATCTGCATATTAGCGTCAAGTCTAGGCTGGAAGCCGATGGAGAGAACCTTGCCGCTCTCCTTTTCAGCCTTCATAACCTCAACAGCCTCGTCGAGAGTTACGGTGAAGGGCTTCTCAAGGAGTACGTTTACGCCCTTCTTGAGTGCATAGATAGCGGGCTCTGCGTGCTGACGGTTGTAGGTGCAGATAGAAACTGCATCGAGAGCGAGGCTTTCGTCGTCGAGCATTTCCTTGTGGGAAGCGTAATCGGACTTTGCGCCCTCAACGCCGTGCTTTTCGAAGAACTTTGCTGCCTTGCCGGGGATGAGGTCTGCGCCTGCAACGATCTCAACGTCGGGCTGGTTCTTGTAAGCGTTCATGTGAGAGTCAGCGATCCATCCGCATCCGATGATACCGATGCGAAGCTTCTTCGCGGTGTCAACCTTGGTCTCAACCTGAGCCTCAAAGGTGTTAAGACCTGCCATAGATTTGTCTGCCATTGTTTTTTTCCTCCAAAAATATGTATTTGGTTTTATTTGTTTAAATTTTGGTTTTTTATTTAATTAAGGGCTGCAATAATCAAAAAATATATGATTACGATAATTGTAAGAGTGGTTAAAAACACCAAACAATTCTTGATGGTTTTAAGCATATTGAGCTTTTTGTACATCAAGTATTCCGTAATTTCCTCTTGGGTCAGCTCCGGACGAATAAGCCTGCAAAATTCTGTTTTGCCGGAATTATTTACGTTTCTCCAATCGGGGTCGAGCGGATAAACATCATCGGGGAGCTTTTCTCCTTGCTTAGAAAGCTCGTTGAATAATTTGTTTTCCTCCGGAGTGCACAAAATTTGCTCATACAGATCGTATTTCAAACGATATTCTTCGATCTGCTCTTTGATGCTCTTGCTATCGTTCATTTTGTAATTCTCCTTGATGAAAAATATTCCGGTAATGCGTGATGATATTTTGTTCGGATCACTTGGTGAGGTGATTATAATACAAAACAGTTTTTTGTTTCGCATTGGGTGTCATCCTCTTGCGGAGTGCTTGCGCCGTGGCGATGAGCTTTTTGTTGTAGTTATATATCATGGTAGAGGTATCGGTTCCTGCTTTGACGCGGAGAAGCGGCAAAATAACAGGATATTATCGGTGTAGACGGTTTTATAGCCGTCGTTGTAGGCAGCCGTCCAGCCGTTTGGATAGTCCCCGTATTTTGCAAGCAGGTCGAATTTTGACTTGCGGAGAGAGTTCCCGCTCACCGTGAGATAAACGGTTACCTTTTTGATGAAGGCTTTGAACTCGGCATCGCCGCTGTCATAGCTCAGCCATTTGCGCATCATATCGTAGCCGAAGCTGTAGAAGAATGAGGATTTTGAGCCCGTTGCCTCTGCGAGTGGGTAGACGTCCGTGTCGCGGTCGATCTTGTCCGAAACCTTGCAGTCAAAATGGATCTGTGCGCGGCCCGCAAAGAGGAGTGCAGCCTCGTAAAGCGTCGGGATCATTGACTCAGTTGGCTTGCCGTCATAAAGAAGACGGAGCTCGCGGAGCTGCTCGTATGTCCAATCCTCGATCCTTGGTGACTTCGGAAGACCGTTTTTGCCCTGCTTTTTCTTCCAATCGGTGGTGCGAAGCAGAGTGTCATCGTGCATCAGGACCATCACGTTGTCCTTGGTGAGCCTGATGTCGATCTCGACCGCGTCCGCGCCGAGCATTATGGCGCTGAGGATCGCCTCGAGCGAGTTTTCAGGATAATTAACAACGTCGCCGCGATGCGAGGACGAGGTTATTCTTCCGCTCGGGCAGGTCAGTGCATAGACCTTTTCGTCATAGTCAAGCATCCAGGCGGGAGGCGTGAAGCCCGCCGCCCACTTGGGGACGAAGGTGTCGGTGTGAAGCGCGAGCGAATCAACGAAAAATCTGTCGTAATCGTATTCGTAAACAAAATCCGAGCCGAGATTCTCGATTTTTCCGTCGAAGAGCATTTCGGTGAAGACGCGAACGGCTTGCACGGTTGCAAGCGGACTTCCGCCGAGGACGGCGATCTTGCCGTTCTTTATGCGGACCGTGTAGTCCATACAACCGAGCGACTGCGCCGCGTCGATCGACTCGGCGCGATCTGTCTCGCCGATGAGCACCTCAAGACGCGAAGGTTCGGTTTTGCGGTCTGTGGAGATGGCGGGGGCCGCCTTTTCGGATTCGGCGATCTTGCCCGCAAGCTCCTCGGCGGCAAGGCGCACCTTTTCGGGGGCTTTGCTGCCGCAGATCAGGGTGTATCTGCTCGCAATAAGCGGGAGGGGAGCGTAAGTGCTCAGATCCTCCTCTGTGATCGCGGGTGATTCTGTTATTTCTTGCGAAGTGATCTCCGAAACCGGCGGATCATCCTCGCCCGATTCTGCCGTGCAGGAGACGGCGAGGGTGATGAGCATTAATGTCATCAGCCCCGCTATCAGATATCTCCCGCAGACGGAATTTTTACTGTGATTTGTCATGGAAGCGGAATCGGACCTTCGTTTGCCGCAATGTACTTGCAGAAATCGTAGATCTTATTGGTGAAGGTCATTTTGTAGCCTTCGTCCCAAGCTTTTTCCCAGCCGTTTGCGTGGTCGCCGTGTTTTTCGATCATCTCGAAGTTACGTTTGCGAAGTCCGTGTCCCGACATTGCAAGATATTTGCTCATCTTTTTGATGAAATCGGAAAATTCCGCATCGTCCTTATTGAGCGATTTCCATTGCTGCATCGTGGACAGTCCGTAGTAATAAATGAAGGATTCCTTTGAGCCCGTTGCCTCCGCAAGAAGGTAGATGTCGGAGTTTTTGTCGAGCTGATCCGAAACCTTGCAGTCAAAATGTATCTGCGCTCTGCCGGCAAAGAGGAGAGCAGCCTCGTACATTGTGGGGATGATGCAATCGGTTGCCTTGCCGCCGTAAAGCAAACGAAGCTCGCGCAGCTGTTCATATGTCCAATCCTCGATCTGCTCCGATGCGGGAAGACCGTTTTTGCCCGCTTTCGCGCTCCAGTCGGTCGTGCGCTTGAGCGAGGCATCGTGCATAAGCACCATTATGTTGTCTTTTGTAAGGCGAATGTCGATCTCAATGACGTCCGCGCCCATCATAATTGCGCTGAGGATGCCGGGGATCGAGTTTTCGGGATAGTTCTGAACGTCTCCGCGGTGCGAATCGGATGTCATTCTGCCGCTTGGTGCGGTCAAGGCGTAAAGCTTTTCCTCATAATCGAGCATCCACGCGGCGGGCGTGAACTTATCCGCCCACACGGGAACGAAGGATTCGATGTTGAAGGCGAGCGAATCCGCGATCAGCGCGTGATAATTGCTCTTGTACTCAAAATCGCTGTCAAGGGTGGAGATCGTTCCGTCCTTGATCATCGAAATGAACTTTTCAACCGCCGACTGCGTTGCAAGGGGGCTGCCGCCGAAGAGGACGATCTTGTCATCCTTGATTCGGATCACGTAATCCATATAGCCGATGCCGTCAATGTCGGATTCGGGGCGGTCGGTAGAGCCGATAAGGATCTCCTTGTCCGTCTTGTCGGTATCTTTTGTATCTGACTCAACCTTCGGTTTCGTGCCCGAAAGCTCCTCAAGCTTTAAGGCAAGCATATCGGAGGCGTTCCATACTCTGTTTGCGGTTTTTTGAGGGCAAATGATGGAGTATTCGTTTGCGATAACGGTGAGCGGCATGCCCTCGCCGTTCAGGCTCCATACATAGGTAAAGCCCTCGGTAAATTCGAGCGTGTCAGTGCCGAGGAAGGTTTCGCCAAAGTAGTTCAGTGCTGCGGTGAGAGCCGCATCCTCCGTGGCCCAGATAACGATCTTTCCGTTTACGGCTTTGATGACGTAGCCGTAGCCGAGATTTTTGTATTCCTCGGCAAGGGCGCGGGTCTCTGCGCGGTTGGTGTTGCCGATGAGGAATTCGCGGACGTCGGGGGTGGATTCCACGGTGTTGTTTTCTTTGTTATCGCGCGACCAGTCGCTTTCGATTTTGATCAGCACGTCGAATTTCCCCTCGATACTGCGGCGCAGATCGAGCGTCTTCTTCAGCGCATCACTTCCCATAACGTCGGCGCGGATGAAGGTATAATTGCATACTCCGGGTGCGACGACGGTGTAAATCTCCGCTGTTTCCTCTGTTTCTGCGGCGGTGGTTTCCGCGCCTTCAGCGGGATTTCCGCCCGTGCAAGACGAAAAGAGAAGCAGTGCCGCAGCGGTAAGTGTTAAAAATTTAAGAAGCTTCATCAAAGGATCGATCTTACGTAGTCGATGCTCTTCTTAGCGCATTTCATGGGGGTAAGACCCATCGATGCCTTATCCTGCTCAACAACTACCCACTCAGCGCCCGATGCCTTTGCCGCCTCAAGGATGGAGGGGAAGTCCTGAATGCCGCTTCCAACGGGGCGGAACTCAAAGCCGGAGGGACGTGCGGGAGCCTTCTTGTCGATGCCGATGAGCTCGTACATATCGTCGCTCTTCTCGCCCCAGAAGTCCTTGAGATGAACAACGGGACATCTGCCTGCGTACTTCTTGATGTACTCGGAGGGGTTCTCACCGCCAACGTTGACCCAGCAGGTGTCAAGCTCGGTCTTGAGAAGATCCTCGGGGACTCTCTCGTAGAGGATATCAAGGGCGTACTTGCCGTCGATGGTCATAAATTCGAAATCGTGGTTGTGGTAAAGAAGCTGAATGCCGAGCGACTTTGCAGCCTTGCCGAGGATCTCGATGAAATCAACGACGTAATCGAAGTTAGCGTTGTCGGGTCTGTGTTCGGGAACGAGGTAGGGAACCGCAACGTACTTGCAGCCGATCTTTGCGTAGTCCGCAAGAAGGCCATAGGGGTTTTTGAGCATATCAACGAAGGGAACGTGAGCAGAAATCGGAACAAGACCGATCTCATCGCACATAGCGCGGATGTCCTCGGGGGAGTTGCCGTAAAGACCTGCGAACTCAACGCCGTCATAGCCCATTTCTTTGATCTTTTCGAGTGTGCCGCGAAGATCGGCAGCAGCGTCATCTCTTACAGAGTAAACCTGAATAGCAACAGGAAGCTTCATTTTTGTGTTCTCCTTTTGGGGGTTGTTTTATATTTTATTATATTATAATAATACAGATTAAGTATAAGACAAAAAGTGTTAAAATACAAGTCAAAAGATGCTGTTTGATAGACAAATGTTGCTATTTGCAGAAAATTACATTCGGCGATAGATCAAGTGGACAGTAGACAGTGGTCAGAGAAGAGTGGACAGTGGACAGAAAGATGCGATGATAATTTGATTTCGATTTTTGCATTCCATTGTGCCGCGGATAATTCAATAAAAAGGAATCGGAGATTAAGAAGAATGCTTCAAAATATCCGATTTCTTTTGTTTATTTCGGTTTTGCAGTAAACAGCGTTTCAGACGTACTGAACAAAATTATTTGTCCGCATCTTTCTGTTCACTGTCCACTGTCCACTGTTCACTCTTTTTTTCCGAAGAATGCTTCAAAATATCCGATTTCTTTTGTTTATTCCAGTTTTCAGTAAACAGCGTTTCAGACGTACTGTGCAAAATTATTTTTCCGCATCTTTCTGTTCACTGTCCACTGTCCACTGTTCACTCTTTTTTTCCGAAGAATGCTTCAAAATATCCGATTTCTTTTGTTTATTTCAGTTTTGCAGTAAACAGCGTTTCAGACGTACTGTGCAAAATTATTTGTCCGCATCTTTCTGTTCACTATCCACTGACAACTGTTCACTCTTCTTCCCCGAAGAATGCTTCTTCGCCTTCAGCTTTTTCTTGAAGGGTCTTGTGATCCAAACGCCCGCGGCGTCAACGCCCTTGGTGATTGCCTGGCTGAGCGGGTCGCCCTCCTCGGGCTCGGGCTCGGCGGTCTTGTAAAGCTTGATAACGCCCGCGCTGTTAAGGCTCTGGCAGAGCGCAATGGTGACGGGGAGCAGAAGGATTCCGATGCCGCCGTAGATAAAGTTACCCGCAAGCATCGCAAAGAGCGTCAGGAAGGGGTGCATACCAACGCTGTTACCAACGATCTTCGGCTCAATGATCTGTCTGACGATGCAAAGCACGGTCCAAAGGATGAAAAGTCCGATGCAGATGCCGATGTCGCCGATGATGAAGCTGATGATCGCCCACGGAACGAGAATAAGACCCGAGCCGACGACGGGGAGAATGTCGAAAACGGCAATCAGCACCGCGATCAGCGCCGCGTATCTGACACCGATGATGGAAAGTCCCGCAAAGATCTCGGCAAAGGTGATGAGCATAATGAGCGAATAGGAAATGATGTACTTCTTAAGCACCCGTCCAAGGTGAGTTCCTATGTTGTAAAGCAGCTCGTTGGTCTTGTCGGGGAGCTGTTTTTTGATGAAGGCGAGGATGGATTCGAAGTCAACCAGCAAAAAGATCGTTGCAACGACCATTATGACAATGTTGAGCAGGAAGGAGGGCACGCTCACCGCAAAGCCCGTCAGCTTGCCCACAAGCTGTCCCGAAAAGCTCATAACGGTGCTTCCGATGGTGGAAAGGAGCGAATTTGCCGTGTCATCGAAATCAAGCGCCATTTCCGGGTCGAAATTGTGAAGGATCTCCTGGATCTCGTCAAATAGCGTGATAAGAAAGGGGCGGATCTGATTTTGGAAGAAGGCGGGCAGATCGGTTGCCTTGTCCGCGGCGAAGGAAAGTATTTCGAGGAGCAGCCAGATGAAGATAACGCCAATGGTGCCATAGAAAAGTATAACAAGTATGACGGACAGCACGCGCGAGCTCAGCTTCAGCTTGTTGTGCAAAAAGCGCACAAGCGGCCGCAGCAGAATCGTCACGATAAAGGCGACGAAGAAGGGGAAAAGCTCGGGCAGAGCATATCTTACAAGCACTATCGAAAGTGCGAAAATGAGAGCGAAAAAGGCAAAATTGATTAAAAACCTCTTGCGCTTAACGGTTGGGGAATGTTCGAAATTCTGCATTTTTTACTCCTTTTCAGCCAATTGTAAAGCTGCGCTTTACAATTGATAACCGCGCGGCGGGGATTCGCGCGCTTATCGCCGCTTGCCAAAATCTTAGATATTGACAGCGCCCCTCGTCGCGCGGGCTCGCCCAGCTCGCCTGAGAGGTGTTTTTTCGAAGGCAAAGCCCCCGAAAAAACTGATTTCATTAAAATCAGCGTAATTTACAATCGGCAGTTTTTTATTGTTTGGGATACCCCCCGATCCTTTCGCGTGTGGGGGCGTATCGGGCGTATTTTTGGATTGAGTTGTATAGGTCGAGGGCGGCGGTGGCGGTGGAGCAGTCGGGGCTTTTGCCGACGCATTTGCCGTTTTTGGCGTAGAGCGAGAGGGTGTAAACTCCGCGTCCGCGGCGTTCCGCCTTGAATTTCGGGTAGCCGAGAAGCTCGGTCGGTTCGCCGAGGCAGCCCGTGACGTCCTCGAGAGGGCTGTCGCAGATGATGCGAAGCGAGGCTATCGAGGCGCGGCAGAGTGCCTGCGTGCTTCGCTCACCTCCGCGAAGGAGAAGTCGGGTCTCGGTTGAGCGGAATTCATAGTAAAAGCGACCGTCAAAAGTGCGTTTTATCTCGTAAAAGGCACTCATATCTCGCCCTCGGAGAAGGTTTCGACCTCTTCAAACGGAAGCTCCGAGAGCACCTCGTCGATCCAGCGGTCAATGAGGGCATATGTGTCATCCCTGTCGGTTTCGTTGAGCACCTCGTGGCGCGCGCCGGGGATGAGAACCGTGGTCAGCTTGCGCGCTCCCGCGCCCGTCAGCGCACCCGCAACCTTGAGCACACCCTTGCCGTAGCCTCCGACGGGATCGTCCTCGCCGCTGATAAGAAGGATGGGCAGATCGGTGGGAACCGTGGGCGCCCATTCCTCGCGGCTGACCGCCTCAAGCATACGGAAAAGATCGCGGTAGCCCGAAACGGTGAAGAGGTAGTTGCAATATTTGTCGTCGTTGTATTTTGCCGTGATCTCGGCATCGCGGGTCAGCCACGCGGCGGGATCGGCTCCCTTGCCGCATTTCTTAAGATAGCCTGCCGATTGGATCGAGGAGAGAAGCTTGCTTCTGTGCCTCTCGCCGCGGAAAAGGGAGATCAGGTTTGCAAGCGCAATGCCCGCGCCCGTGGGAGCATCGGGCCCGCCCGTGCCCATAATGATCGCGCCCGCAAGGTTTTCCGCGTACTGCGAAAGATAAAGCCTTGCAAGGAAGGAGCCCATCGAGTGCCCAAGCAGAATGAGGGGCTTGCCCTCGTAACGCTCAAGCAGAAGCTCGGACATTGTTTTGAGTCCTTCGATAGTCAACTCCACGCCGTCGCATTCGGCAAAAAAGCCGAGATCGTCAAGCGAGGCGGCACTCTCGCCGTGTCCGGGGTGATCGTTGCCCGCAAGAACGATGCCAAGGGAGCAAAGATGCTCGGCGTAGGCTTCGTATCTGCCCACGTACTCGCGCATACCGTGCGAGATCTGAACAACTGCACGTATGTCGCCCTCGGGCTCGTAAATGCGGTAGGCAAGCGAGCCGCCGCTGTATTCAAATTTATCCTTGATAAGTTTCATTTTTACCTCACCATATCGCGCACGAGGGAGAGAAGATTTTCGCGCGTGTTGAAATCGGGATTTGCAAGCACCGATGCAAGCAGCTCGGAGAGGACCTCGCCGACACGCGCACCCGGTGCGACACCGCTGTCAAGCAGATCACGCCCGCTGACGGCAAGCTCTGAAATCGACATCGGCTCGCCGCGTTCGGCACACTCGAAGAGATTCTGTGCCGCAAGCATTGCACTATCGCCCGAAAGAAGCCGCTCGCCGCGAGCACCCGCCGCAAGCAGAATAAAGTAGGCAAATTTCGGGGTGATCTTGCCCGTCAGCCCCGAGGCGTATGTGCGAACCGTGGCGAGATCGCCGCGTTTTGGCAGGATGCCCGAAGCGCAAGCCGAAGTGATCGCCGAAAGCTCGGTGCTCATTTTAAGTTTTTTGGGAATTTCCGTCGAAAGCGATTTGTCGCTGTCGCGAAGGAGCATTCCGAGGCGAATAGCCGCAAGATGCGCCCGCGCGGAAAGAAATCCGAGCACTGAGGCTTCTTCGCGTTCCTTTTTAAGATAAAGTCCCTCGGGGAAATTATCGGGAATAAAGTCGATCGCTTTAAAATTGTTTTGAGCCAGCGTTTCAAAATACACACTCGGCATTATTTCCCCAAGCACGTGTACCGAATGCATCAGGCAGAGCGAGTGCGACGGTTTTTCTGCTGAAAGCAGACCGAGTACTTCACTTCCGATCCTCTCTGCGCTGACGGCAGAAAGGCGTTTTCGCTCGCTTTTCGCCGCAGAAAGAGTTTTTTCTTCAATTTCAAACCCAAGTCGCGCCGCAAAACGGAATCCGCGAAGTATGCGAAGCGAATCCTCGGTGAAACGTCTGATAGGATCGCCGACGGCGCGGATGACTCCAATCTTGAGGTCCTCGGCACCGCCGAATGGGTCGCAAAGACCGCGAGTGAGCGAGTACGCCATCGCGTTGACGGTGAAATCGCGCCGCGCGAGGTCTTCGGTTATATTTTTCGTAAATTCCACCGAATCGGGTCGCCGCCCGTCGGTGTAGTCGCCGTCGATGCGGTAGGTGGTGATCTCGAGGGGTTCGCCCTCAATGACCACGGTAACCGTGCCGTGCTTTTCACCCGTCAGAATGGTGTGAAAATCGGCAAAAACGGTCTTGATCTCCTCGGGCGATGCCGAGGTGGTGATGTCGTAATCGTGAAGCGCACGCCCGAGCATAGCATCGCGCACCGCCCCGCCGACGACGTAAGCCTCATACCCGAAAGTCTCAAGTTTCGATAAAGCGAAATTGACCGAAGCCGGGATGATCATATTAAATTGGTGCATACGGTCAACTCCTTTCGAGTAAAAAGTACAAAATCGAAGTAAAGGGAAATTTATATCAAGAAAGCTTTGTTCGCACTTGCAAAGCAGGGGTGCAGGGGGCGAAGCCCCCTGCAAAAGAAACGATGTCATCCTGAGGGCGCGTCCGCAGACGTTTTGCGCCCGAAGGATCTCGTGCCGACCGAGTTGTTCCTCGGGCGGCGCGGTGCCATTACGAAGTGGTTCCCTCTGCATCCGCCGGTGTGCGAAATTCTCGCGCCCAAGCTTCACTCAGATCATCATACTTCGGATTGACCGCACGAACGATATCGCGCTTCTTTTGCCGATTTATCCCTTTGAGAGATTTTTCTCTTGCTATTGCTTTGTTTACGTCGTGGTACTTTTCATAATATACGAGCTTGTTTACTTTATACCTTGCGGTATATCCGTACTCATATACCTTATTTTCATGTTCTTTATCACGGCGAACAATGTTATTTGTTATCCCCACATAAAAAACACGGTTTCTTTTGTTTGCTTCAATGTAAACGTAATATGTTTTTTCGTTCATAGTGATTACATTAGGCTGTATAATTTTGTTTTTTGGTTCACAGCAGACTCCATCGTAGTGGCACCGCGCCGCCCTTGTAAATGGGGGCGGCACGAGATCCTTCGGGCACCACACGTCTGCGGACGTGCCCTCAGGATGACATAGTTGAGCAAAGCTCAACAGTCGGCTCTGCCTCGGCGGCTGAACACCGCCGTTTTCCAAGGAAAACCGTCAGAGTCGACGGGCAAGTGCGGTTCGTTGGGCTGCGCCCCCTTCACCCCTGCTTGCGTGTGCGAACATAGGCGACCTGAGCCTTGATTTATAAGAAATTTTTATTATTCTGTTGAAATGATGATTTTTTTGCATTTAGGACAATGATATGCTTCGGCAAAGCAACCATTCCAATAGCCATTGCTTACAGTAAAATCGGTTGACTGAGTTGCCGAAAAAAGTAATTTCTTTTTATAAAGTCCCCAAATGATCGGACGTGCGCTTTGCACATATCCTTTTTTCATTTCTTTATTGCAGTAAGGGCATTTCATTATTCAATAACTTCAAAGAGTTCTCCCTCGCCGGTATAGCGGCAAAGCTTGATGTCTGACGAGCAGTATTTGACCTCGTCGCGCTTTATCTTCTTGTCAAAGGAGAAATAATAGTAACCGTTTCCGAGAGCGATCAGTCCTGTGCTTCCGCGGGGGAAGTCACAGCCAAAGACGCCTGTCGCGGGGTCTTCGATTCCGATGGGCGCGCCGGTCAGCAGGAGTCCTTCGCGGCCGCAAAGACCGTGGAGCTCGCCCATCGCGGGCGCGATCTTGCGGTCGATGATGAACATCGGCGGATTGCGGAATTTTTCCTTGTTGCCCTTGTAAACCGCAACGAGCCATGCGTCAAGGTAGGTGTCGTATTCAAGGTTCTGTACGCCCCAGTTGGTGTTTCCGGTGTAGAAAAAGAGCTTGTTTTCGCATCCGGCGCCGCTGTGGTGGGGCTCGCCCTGGGTGAGGGGCTTCGCGAAGGGCTTGAGCTTGCGCCAATCGTATTCAAGAATGACCTGATGGTCGTTGTCATCGCGGTTTACGTCGCCGTAGATTCCGTAAGCAACGTAAAGCATATAGGGCGATACCTGACGCTCTCCGGGACGGGGCGAGAAGGTGACACCGTCAATGCCCGAGCAGGCAAAGCGGTGGGGAGCTCCCCGCTCACCCTCGCCGTCAAAGTCTTCGCAAACGTCGGGGAGATAAACTGCGGTCATAATCCCGTCAGCCTCGGCATCCATACCGATGCGGTCGATCTTTTCAACGTCGAAAATGGCAATATAAAAGGCGTCTTCCTCGGCAAGCTTGATGCCCGTGCGAGCCATAATGCCCTTGCCGATAGAGTCGTGCTTGTATTCGATAGAGCCCCAAACGCAGTTGTCGCCGCCGTTGAAGGCAAGGCAGCCAAGGTGACCCGTCAGACCCTCAACGGTGCCGATGACATTGCCCTGCATATCCGCCTTGACAAGGACGGTGGTGAAGGAATAATATATGTACTTTCGCTCGGTGTCAACGGCGATTCCCTGAATGTGGCCGTTTGTCCATTCGCCCGCAAAAATCGAGCGGGGCAGAGCGGGAGCGGGATAATTTTTAAGGTTTTCAAAGCGGTTGTTTTCCATGTCTTTTATTCCTTTCGGAGTGAATATATTTTCTCAATCTAATTATATCATATATACCCCGCAAAGTCAAAGGTTTTTCAAAAAAATCCGACTCGCCTCCTCCTTTTCCACAGCCATTTTTGTGCACTTTGTATATCCGACAAAAATCGATCTGCTTTTTTCTTATTTTCCCCATATACTGTGGAAAACTTTGTGGTAACTGTGTAAAAGTATCGCTTTTCAAGGCAAAATCAAGGCTTTTTGAGGGTGAATCGGAAAACTTTACCTGTGGAAAACTTCTTGTCAATAGGATTTTTGAAAAAAATCGAATATCTTAAACTTTCTCACTTTTGCACAAACTTGTGAAATTTGTATAATATTTTGGCGGATCCCGAGAGGAGAAAAAATTGTATCTTTTTGCCCACCGATAACTGATTACTGATCATTATTTTTTCTTATTGTCGATTTTTCCCGAAAACTTTTCCATTACTGTTGATTTTCATCTCAAAATAAGTTATAACATATAATGATTAATAATATAATCGCAAGCTATTATAACTTTTATTATGCAAAAGAATCAGATATATACTGAATTATGCCAAGTTATGCGTAGTTTTGCTTTATTACAACATTTATGGACATTTCTACAACGTAATTTAATATTCGTAAGATGGCATAACTTTGCTTAGTTATGCCATCAATTGTCGTAAATTTAGAATGCTTACGACGCTTGATTTTGAGGTTGATTCAGAACACTATATGCAGAGCATTGATTTGTGAGTTTACTTATAGACAAATCCGCATTTTTGTGTTATAATATATTTATCGAATCAAGTGGGAGGCGGCGTATGGCAATTTCGGAATGGAGCATCCGCAGAACTAATATAGGTCAGAGCGAGG
>JAGBRZ010000142.1 GCA_017632155.1 Clostridia bacterium | reverse complement strand
TTTTCATAGTATTTATCCTTTCGTGGTTAGTTGTTATTTAATGCGCTTGTTTGGTTTAATGCGATTCTGATTTTAAGCATCGCTTTTGCCGCAAAAACAACGGCAAGAAGTACTATGAGCATTACAGCCAACGATAATATTCTTTTGGTTTTCAAAATATGTATCCTCCGTAATTTAAATAATTTATTTACTCTAAATGCATTATAATAGACCGCGCGTTACAAATGTGTTACAAAAAAAGAGAACGGCAAAAATTTTTCAAGAATTTTTTGCCGTTCTTTGAAAATTAGTTAAACATAAGCATCGCGCAGGTTTCCTCCGCCCAACTGTACTGTGTCATATATTCGCCGTGAAATTCGGGCTTGCCGGTTTCGAGATAGCTGATATAATCGCACTTGATAAGACTTGTATCAACACGGTAACACGGAGTCTCGTGGCATAAAACCGCCTCCGCTCCCACCGATTTCAGCGTGTTTTTCAAATCCATAAATAGCTGGCGCAGATACGCTGAGTTTTTGGTATCGTCTGTATCGTCGGGAAAAAGAGCGACACAGATCTGCTTTATCGTCATTCCTGCTCCCTTTCGGTCTACAAGAAAGGCAAACAGCTCTTTCGTTTTCAGTCGCTTGAACATCAGCTTCTCATCCTTTACGTACACCTCGAAATTCCCGAAGCAGCTTACCGTAAGTAGCTTTTCCTTTTTTCTAACACCCTTAATGTTGTCAATTTCGGCTTGCACGTCCTCAGCCGCAATAGGCTTCATCAAATATCCCGATGCATGAAGCTTGAACGCCGGAATCGCGTATTCTTCATATCCTGTGCAGAATACGATCTTACAATTCGGACGAGCAGCTATGATCTTTTCAGCAAGAGCAAGCCCTCCCATACCGCGCATATTGATATCCACAAAAGCAATATCTGCGGGATTGTTTTTCGCAAATTCAAGTGCTTCTTCACAGTCGGAAAACTTTGCGACCTCTGTAATATCGGGTGAAACCTCGATCGCTGCCACCAATGCGCCAAGCATCAACGCTTCATCATCAACCGCTATTGCAATCATTTTCTCACCTCCTTTGGAATTATTACCAGCACCTTGGTGCCGATGCCTACAGTGCTTTCAATCTCCAGCTTACCGTTTACCATTACCTTAAGGCGTTCGCGAATGTTGCGAAGGCCCAGATGCTTTCTCTCGTCGATCAGCACGCTTGTATCAAAACCTACTCCATCATCCACCACCGAAACGCAATAATCCGTGTCAGTCTCATAGGAAACAACATGAACCGTTCCTCCCTTGGATAGCTTCATAAGTCCGTGCTTGATCGCATTTTCAACGATCGGCTGAACAGTTAGTGCGGGGATATAGAAATCTTCAGAGTTCATTTCAAATGTGAACGTCATATCCGGGAATCGCACATTTTCAATACTGACATAGTAGTGCACGTGCTCCATTTCCTGTGACATAAGTATCGGCTTGGGGTTGTCAAGCTCTCCGAAATTACCGCGGAGATACTTTGCAAAATTGTGTGCTAAGTCGCTTGCCTTGGGAGGATCCATCTTACAAAGCTGCTCGATACTGCCAAGCGTATTGTAAATGAAATGAGGACGGATCTGACTCATCATCGTGGAGATCCTGCTTTCGGCAAGCTTTGTGTTCAGAACGATTTTCTCCATCTCAAGTTCCTTTGCCTTAGTTGCCGCATTGATGTTACTCGGTATGAACTTGAGAACCATAATTGCCGCAACGGCAACCAACGCAAGGAAAACGTGTTGAGAAATTACGCCGCCCTTCCAAATGGCAAGCTTTGTTCCTGTAACGTCAATGACAAATGCGGTCAAGGGGAGAAATGCTCCGATATACAACCACCTTTTCTTTGTTTTAACGAGAAAGAATTCTCTTACAAGGCAAACAGCAATTACAGCATTCGCAATAAGCTGTACAACCGACCACCAAGCCCAAGTATCATAAAAGCACACCTCGGTTATCAACGGCAGAACGAAGAATACCGCATTGGCAACTCCCAAAAGAACAACAGCAATATTACTTGCTTTTTGCATTGTTTTAAGTAAACACGTAATCAGTATGCAAAGGAACAGCATATAGAACATCATCGAAGCACCGAGGATCGTTGTGTTCGAAACCGTCGACTCACTATAAAAATAAACGCCCTCTGCGTGATAAGAGAAGTAAAGTCCAGCAAACAAAATCGCAAGCCCGGCAAACCAAATAAATTTGCTGCTTTTAATATGAATCAAAGTTGAAAACAATGCAATACCAAGGAACACGATAGAGATAAGCATCATTATCATACCAACGGTTCTCTGTGTATCCCCTTTTTCCGAGGCACTGTTTTCAAAATCGATTCCCGTCCACAAAGCCGTTTTAGACAGCATTTCGTCGATCGCGGTTTCGTTTCCGAAGCTGTGAGGATTATGAATCAAAATTTCAATCGTGTCCTCACTTGCGCTTGTCAAGGTATATGCCTCCCACCGAACTCCGCAAAGCGAATCTCCGTAGAGGGGATTTTCGGTGTCCATTACGTATGGCTCGCTTCCAACCTCGTAAAAGGTTAAATTGATGTGGTCCAAAAAGAAAGCAATCGGTATTTCGTATCTGTAAACACCTTCATATCCCCCCTCGGGATCCAGCATATGAAAATTACCTCGTAAGGTGACGTCGCCTTCTGTAGACGGAATGTGTTCACCCTCTACGATCTGTTGCCATTCACCGTCGCCAATCCGATATTCACCGTCAAAATACACGCTTCCAATCATCGACGGCATCGCTTGCATACTGTTGCTGTTGTTGAACCATACAAGGAAGACTGCAAGCAAAAGCAAGAGCAAAATGCCCGCAACTCCCAAATATGATTTTTTTATTTTCTGAAATTTGTATTTTATATTTCCCATTTATCTTACCCCCCAAAAAATCAAGGCTTCAGGCATCCGATAGGAACAACGCAAACGCCGTCAGGTCTACGATAAGCATAATCCCCCGTGCCGGTCAAAACCATCAGGAAGGAGGGCGCGTTCATCTTTTCAATATCGATTTTCGCCTCCATTGCCTTCAGGCTCCTTGCACCTTCTTCGATCAGCTTATCTCCGCCCAGCTTGATTTCAATAAGACCGTACTTGCCGTTTCTCAAATGAATGACCGCGTCGCATTCCTGGCCGTCTCGATCTCTGTAATGATAGACTCCACCCCCCAATGCATCCGCAAAAACACGAAGGTCGCGTACGCAAAGCGTTTCAAAAAGGAAACCAAAAGTCTTCAAATCGTTTACCAAATCATTCGGTCCGATTCCAAGTGCCGCAGCGGCAATGGATGGGTCGATATAATATCGAGTATCAGAGGAACGAATTGCCGTTTTTGAGCGAAGATTCGGATTCCAAGCGGGCATATCCTCTACAACAAAGATCTTACGTAAGGCGTTCAAATAGGAAGCCACCGTTTCCTCGTTGATAGACGCTTCGTCGTTTGCGGCAACATCCTGCGCCAAGACAGTATTGGGTATCTGTCCGCCCTGATTTCTTGCATACGAGCGCATCAGGCGGCGAACTCTTTCGGGGTTCTTTTGCACGTTGTCTGCACGGTTAATGTCGGAATGAACCACCGCGTCGTAATAATCTATCGCTTGATCAAGCGCGATCTCATCGCGCATATCAATCGCCTGCGGCCAACCGCCGCGGCATACAAGGAACGCAAGGCGGTCAATGCTAAGTTCAGATGATCCGTCGATTTCTGTGTTACCGTCAAACAACTCCTTTAAGCTTACCTCTCCCGTAGAATCTCCGGATTCATATAAGCTCATAGGTCTCATCGTCAGCCAAGTAAAGCGACCTGTTCCGGAGTGAGTGATCTCCTTAGTGTCAGGCGGTACTGCGGAACCTGTAAGAATGAATTGACCGAGTTCTCCGCGATGATCGCCCTCAAAGCGAATGGCATCCCAAAGCTTGGGAGCAAGCTGCCACTCATCGATAAGTCGCGGCGTTGCGCCCTTCAAAAGCCGCTTGGGATTCAGCTCGGACATCGTAATATTCTGTTCTTTCTTTTCAGGATCGTCCATATATAAGATGCTGACTGCAAGCTGCTCGGCAGTTGTGGTTTTACCGCACCACTTAGGTCCTTCAATCAGAACCGCTCCCTTGCCTTCAAGCTTTCTTTTCAAAATATCGTCGGCTATTCTTTTTCTGTAATTTTTCATTCAAAGCACCTCTTTTAGCTTATGTTATCTATATTATACACCTAGATTATAAAAAATGCAATGGTTTTCCGACGATTGTTGAAATATTTTTCCGACGATTGTTGAGGTGATTTTCCGATGCTTGTAAAAGAAAAAAGGCGGAGGATTTCTCCCTCGCCACATATGGCAAATTATATCAAGCAAATAATTTTTGCTTTCTTACTTATATTTGTAACACATTTGTAGCGCTCGATGTGTTAGGATGTATTTGCGTCAATTATCATTGTCAGATTTTTTATGGTAAAAAAATACGGTTTTATCCAAATAATTTATCGAAAGAGGTTTATATGACAAAAAAACTTCAACCCATCATTTCATCTCTCCGCTTACTGCAAATATGATCGGTTTCGCCATCTTCGGAATTGTGCAGGTAATCTACGCGTGCTACTTAGGTCTAACCAGGAAACGCTTGATTATAAGGATTGGCTTTTATGGTGCCCTAATCATCGGAATTGCCGTTGCGGGACTGTTCACCTTTGACAGATTTATCGCGTGCCTTTCTATGTCCCAATTGGTACTGAACGTTATTTACTCGTGGATTGAGCATAAAAAGAAGCGCACAACAGCCTCTTTGCTGTTGGCTATCGGCATCACGCTTTTCTTTGGATGTGACTTTT
>JAGBRZ010000141.1 GCA_017632155.1 Clostridia bacterium | reverse complement strand
TAAGTTCCTCCTTGTATATTGAATGGTTATTTATTCACCGCCACGAATGACGGTTTAAGAAACGACTTCCCAACTTGTAACCTTTTCGTAAATTTCATCAATGAAACTGTTACCTTTTAGAGCTTTGTACGCTTCATAAAGCATTACAAAATTTTCCAATTCGTACTGTCGAATTTGTTTTTTATCTTTGCAATGGTAGTAAATACGGAGCATTCTGTCTCTCAACAGACACCGCATTCCGTTTATCAAACGCTTGATAATTAATGCCGCCGCAAGAATCACACCTGCGACAATACTTATTTCTGTGATAAGGGTCGCTAAATTAGACATCGTTGTTCACCTCGAAAGTTCGTTTTGCTTCTTCAATCTCGCGCCTTTTACCATCCTCTAACCTCATCGCAAGGTTAGAAACCATAGGCGCAAGGAGGTAACAAGGTAGGTTGTGGGCGGTTGAAATTTCTTCAACCGCCTTATTTAATTCGTTTTCAGCTTCGAAAAGCTCAATGCAGAGTGGTTTTTTCATAGGTTATACCTCATTCCAACGCATAGCTGCGGTTAATATTGCGTCCCAAGTAACACTAATCGGTGCTTTTGTTCCATCGGATTTTGTGTAATACCCCGACACACCGATAGGGCTTATTTCGATTTTTTGGCTTGAATATTCGCCCGACAGTTTATCGTTCTCAATATCCCAACCGCCAATTTTACCTTTCGTTGCCTCGATTTCGCCCGACAAATTAACATCTTTGCCGTACAAAACGCCGTCTTTTGTAACGCCGAACTTATCCGCAACGGCTATACTCCAACCGTTTATGTCTCCACTCGTGCCGATTGTTGCCGATGTACTCGTGCCGTCACGACACAACCACATTGAATTTGCCAAGCCAAGCGTTCCTGCGCGAATGGAATTATTATCAACAGTCCAACCGCCAAGGCGAACTGTTTTTTCTCCCGCAGAGAAAATTTCGTTTCCTGCCTCGCTCGTCACAGTGAACACACCCGTGATATTCGTCGCTTTAACCTTGATATTGAGTTCTTTGCCGTCTATATCAAGTCTGTCTGCGCTTATTTTTGCTTTGGTTTCGCCGTTGATCGCTTCGATAACAATACTGCCTTGGACTACGCCCTTCTCGTTTACAATGCCGTTTTGACCTACAACGAGTTCGATTTTCGCCTTGTTGTTGCTCGCAGTTTGTTTTATTTCTGTGATAGTCGCTGAATTAGCACTCTGCCACTCTGCGACACTTTTAACTTTCGCTTCGGTCGAAGTTATAGACTTGTATATCGAAGCGAACACGAGAGAGTTATTCGCATTGACTCTGTGTTCGAGTTCAAGGTTTTGCGCCTGAACTTCTTTCTTTATCTGCGTGGTTATGGGACCATTCGCAGAGAAATCCGATGCTCTGTTGCTCTGTCCGGGGCAAGTGATTTCGCCGTTCATACCGCCGCCGAACGTCATCGTCTGTTGCATTATAAGCACAGTATGATAGATTCCGTCGCCGTCGGGAACGCACACAATGTCACCTGCTTGGAGTGCAGGGTTGCCACGATGTTTTACCCTCGCAGGAGTGTATGTGATGCTCTGAACATTCGCAGACACAGCATCGACCGCTTTCTCGTAAATCATTGGGTTTGTATACGAGATGGTGATTTCGTCCGCGTCTGTCGCACCCTTACGGAGCGAGAAATTACTGAACATCATCGATGTTGAACACTCGCAAATACGGCAAGCGTTGTCGTACATAAACACGTCGCCGTTATTGTCGTAGAGCGTTTCGCTCGTAACGAGAACACCCGCGAAGTTATAATCGCTTCCGTCGAGATAACCACTCGCGTGTGCAGTAGTAACCAACGGGTTTCGCAAACCGATTACTGCGCCTTCAGGGAGTTCGTGAACCTCGTCGTCCCAACCTAAAGTGCTGTTTCTCAAGTACGTCCAACGAGCGTTGGTGAACGATGCAACGTACATTACTTCGTCCGTGTCGGGGAATATAGCACCGATATTTTGAATCGTAATATCGTCGTAGTATAGTGCAATCAACGATTTCGGATAACTGCTTACGGGTGTTTCATACTTACCCTCTGCGTTCGGTGTCATATACAGACCGCTATCGGGCATCAGCACCATCCAATTCGACGCAGGTAACGGAGTAGAGAACGAGTCAGGGCAGAGCCATTGAGTAAGCGAACCTTGCTCTCTGATATCCATTCCGTCGAGCAAATAACCCGTCTGCGGCGATGTAACATAGTTTTCGTTTTTTTCAAACGTGACCCTGCCGTTACTTGCACGGCACAAGTCAACGTTGCTCGCAATCAAACAATAACAATTCGAGGGGCCATAATATGCGTCCCAATCGGCATACAACTCATCGATTCGAGCGTCCCATGTTAGAGACGTGGTGCCGTTGCCGTTCCACGCCGAAGTGTCCCACTCGTGATTGCCGTGTCCTGTGTTTTTGCTGCCACAATAAAAATAGTTGAATATATCGATTGAGTGTTTACCGTCGGAAGCTTCCGCATCTACCCATTCTTCAAACCATATAAGGAAGTATTTTTGACAAGTGGGTGCGTTTTGATTTTCGTTGTAGAACACCGCCCAATACGGCTTCGGTGTGGGAGGTGCTTGCGGTTCTTGCAACCACGAATATCCGCTCGGTTGGTTATCTTCGCCAACTTGCTTATAGTAAACATTAATCGAAACTACTTCCGCAGGCATAACGAACGTGTATGTGTTCGTACCTACCTGCATCAATTTAACTGTGCTGTCGTAGTAATCAAGGATGTAATTCTCGTCGGGAGCAAACTCTACCAAAACTGTTTCGCCCACGACCGCCTCGATAATATCTTCTTTCGAGGTGTTTTTTATATAGATAGAACCGCCGTCGCCTGCACTGCGTTTGACAACGTAATACTCATTCTTTGCTTTGAAATATGCGGTAACAGTTACGTCGCATTTTGGCATCGTGAAACTGTTGTTCACTATTGAGAGACTTCCGGGCGTGGTTACGAATTTATCAAGTTTGTAACCCTCGTCGGGAGTGACATAGAGATTTACAGTTTCGCCCTCGTTGAAATACTCATCGCCGTCGTGTGTAATACCGCCGTGGTCGTATGCGCGAACAGTGAGCTTGAACGGACCCTCGGAACTTTTCCTAAACGATGCCGTTACAGTAACATCACTGTCGGGTTGAACAAAACTATATCCCGAGCCGTCCGCTTCGATATACAGAGGCACATCGTTACCCAACGGCGTAACTGCTTCGATCAACGCCAACTCGTGTCCGCTAAACGGATTTACCGACAGCGTAACCGTCTCGCCTTCGAGTACACCCGAGCCGGGCGTAGCGACTAATCCACCGCCGCCGTCCGTCAACACATTCACTCGGTATGTCTCTTGCTGACCCGTAACCTCGAAATCAACGCACAACGGCTTATTGTTCAGTTTGTTCATACCGTTGAGGTATTGCACACGCCTGCCGAGCGTGATGCCCGTATCGGTATACCAAACAAACTCCATTTGACCCAAACGGTTAAATCGAGCGTTTTTACCGCAACAACCTGCCACATAACCGAACGCTTCACGATAGGTTAAGTTCTCGGGTCGTTTACGGATAACAACGTCGGGCCACTCAACAAGTTCTACAAAGTCAATACCCGTCATACTCACGAGTTCGTGAGCAACCGCTTCAACGGTCGAGGGGTATGTAAGTTTAGAAATATATTCTCCCGACAAGAGGTACATACCATCGGCACAAGTGAGGTTGACAGTCTTATAATCGTTGCTCGTGGAGAATTTTGTTACCCAAAACTTACCCAACGGCACCCACTCAATGGTGCCGTCAGGTAAAGTCAATCCGCTTTCGGGTTCAACGAGAATATCGGTGTAATCAATCGCATCTGCATCGCGGAGCGTGAGTGTGAGAGTAGCCGAGTTCGACGTGCCGACAGATATGCCCGAGCTTCCGCTAACGCTTTCGCTCAATGACATTTTCGGCACTTGAGTTTGACTTAACGGAATTGCGCCCGCAAGTTTAACTCGATACGGCATATCTCGTGTGTCGCCAACGATTGCTTGTAAATAGTTGTCGCTAACAGAAAACATTGTTCAACACCTCATTTCTCGATGAGATTTGCTTTTATGCCAAGCCAATGGGCGCGGTGTCCGCAGTTTGCGCTCTGCGGACCCGCGTAAAATGTTTTTGTAAGATAGTCGCCCTCACGAGCGTCTAAATATTTTACCGTTATAAATACGGGTTCAAGTGCTTTCAACAGTCGAGAGGTGTCTGCGATTGATAGCGGGGGCCAAGTAAACGAGAGCTTGCGCTTGCACGATACTCTGTCACGGAACATCTCGCCCGTGGCATTGTTTCGACCCGTTCCTTCTTCGCTATCCAAATCCTCTATCGACCATCCGTAGGTTTGAGGCGTAGGCACTTTCACGCCGTCTATATACAGAGTGCCTTGGTATTTCATTCCGTTGCCTCCTTATGCGTAAATAGGACTTTCGCCCGTTTGAACAATTCGACCGTTGATAAATCTAACCGCCGCTTCACCAACAGTTTCTTCACCGATTTGTACGATGATACGACCGCTACTTCCGTTGCCATCGTTATCCTCGTGTGCCGCCATCATCGCGCTATATACGGCAGAGGCGATACCTGCGGTGATTTGATCGTTGTTTGCGACAGCGTTCTTGTTGCCGATACGACCGACCAATTCGGGACCGCTCTCACGAGCAATGAACATTTCGCCCATAGAGGGGAAACCGCCCGAAGCGTAGCCGGTCATTTTGAGTTTTTTGAGTTTCTCTAACAACTCTCGTTGTTCTTCCGACAACTTCTTATTAGCGGCATAGTCTGCGGCTTTTTCTCCGTAAAACGTACCGCCCCAATCATCGAACAAAGTACTGTTTTGTGCTTGCCAACCTAATATGTCGTCAATAAAGTTGCCGTACTTATGATACTTGTCGTAATCAATTACGCCTTTCTCATACGTTTTGATGATTTGTTCAAGAACCTCGTTGTACTTTCGGTACACCTCGTCAATTTGCGCTTCAACCGCTTTGTCGTAATCATCGAGATATGATTTGTCGAGATAACCCTTGTTCACGAGTTCTGTCAAAGCGGCAACGTTCGCATCACGAGCGTCCTTGATGGTTTCAATATACGCATCTCGATCGCCCATAAGGTCTTGCACGTTCTTCTCGACAGCCTCGGCATCTGCGCCCGCGTAAATGGGTCCTTCTAACGCCTCTTGCAACTCTCTTTCCCACGCAACGGCTTCTTTATCACCGCCGATGGTAAGATTGTCGATTTCGTTACGCAGTCTTACAGCCTCTTTCTTTTGGTCGTCGGTCATCACACCGCCGTTGGCTGCAACCTCATTCATAAGGTCGCCATACTCTTTGACGGCATTATCCATTTCAATACCGAGCGCGATGTTTACCTCTATCAACTCTTCCCTTAAACCTTTAAGACGTTCTTCAAGTTCAGGAGTAAGATTTGTCTCAATCGCACTCGCAATAGATTGCATAATGCTTCCTATGTGTGCGTCGTTTACGTTTCGAGCCGCAGCCGCCAACTCATTGAATGCTTGCGTCAAGCCTTCGATGTCCGAAGCGTCAAGCACGGGTTTTGTGGCAATCGATTCCCACATCAAATCGTATTCGTAACGCGCATCTTCATACGCCTTTTCCGAACTTGCGATTTTTTCAAGCCATTCAGCTTGCCTGTCAAAATCCATCGCGTCGAAATACCCGTTCAACGAATCTCTCATCTTGTCGATAGCGATACCGTTGTTTTCGTAATAATCCGTCTTGATAAGTTCATATCTCAACTCAACTTGCGCCTCGCCCCAACCATTGAGGGCACCAACCAATGCGGCAAGCGCACCTATTACGAGACCTATCGGACCCAACATCGCGTACAACGCGGTACCCGCTACCGTCGCAATGGGAGCGATTTCCAACAACGTGTCAAGCATCGTCTGACCGCCGCTTGCGAACTCTTTAAATGCTTTTTTCGCCGAGGAAAATATCGCAAATGCCGCAAGGGCAGTAACAACACCTTGCATCGCAATGGATAAGTTACTCAAGACCGTATAGCCCTTCTTAAAGGCACCGAACAGGTTGCCAACTGCCGTAATCGCCTTGCTTACGCCCGCAATTATAAATATACCTGCGATTATCTCTGCGACGGCAGACGCTGTATCTCCAAGTTCTCTAAATTTTTCCTTGATTTCGTCTATCTTCTCTCGATATTGAGATGAAAAACCTTCCAAGAAATCATATTCGGGGAGTTCTATTCCAAGGTCGTTACTTGCTAAACCATCTGTGCCTTTATCATCGTCGCTTTTCAAGATGTTCAGCTCGTCAAAACCCATTAATTGCTTTTTAAGTTTTGCTACGTCGTTTTCAGCGTCCTCAACAGAATCACCAACGCCATCCACAGCGTCTGCCGCAAGGTCGAGACCCGAATAATCTATTTCGGTAAGCTCAAATCCCCACGCCTTTGCCAACGAGTCAGCCGCTTCGGTCATCAGTTCCACGAACGCTTGAACATACGGAATAACCTTCGTTGCTATAACCGAAACCAAATTACCGAACGCACGTCTCATCTGCGTCAACTGCGCCGACAAAATACGCAATGAGTTCGCAGGTGTGTTTATGGTACGAGCCATATCGTTCATAACGCCCTGCGATTTCTGCATAAGCGTGATATATCTTAACTGCGCTTTCTGCGCTTCAGACATAGAACGAACGCTCTGTTCAATACCGAGCGAAAGTGCGGTTTCTTGCAACGCCGCAACAGAGAGGTTATAACCCCAAGCCTTCAAGCCTTTAATCTGTCCCGACATACCGCTTTGGATTTTTTGCATCGCGGTTTCAACATCAGAGTTGAAGAAAGATGCCATATCATAACCTAATTGCGTTAGGTTTTGAGACATAATCTCGGCGTTCTCCGCAGATACACCGAAACCTGTTGCCATTCTCATAAATACGCCTTGGTTTTTCATCCATTCGGCAGGGTCGATACCCATTATCTTGCCCACTTCTTCGGCGTATTCTTTAGCCGCGTCTGCCGCATCACCCAACGAAACGGTGAATAGGTTGAGACTTTCAATGTATTCGTTGCTTTCTTTATAGCAGTTCGCAATCACTCCTGCTATACGACGGAACGTGTAATAGAGAGTCCACATCCTCGCCGCACCACGAGAGAGAGAAGTAAACAACGAACTGTATGATTTCGACGTTCTGTTGTTTACGTTCGCCACGTTGTGGCTTGCCTTAATAGCTCTTTGCATGTGCGTCGGCAACGAACTGAAACCGCGAGCAACAGCGTCCATCTGCGTAGCCAACGGAGCAAGTGCTTCCGATAACCTTCTGATCGCCGCCGCAAACGCCTCTATGGTGGCGTTGTCGAGCGATTTCGTTATTTCGGGAATCTTCTTCAATTGACTCAAAACAGAGCCAAGATTGCCTTTTTGTATGGTATTCAAGTGAGCGAAACCATTCGCCAATTCCTTCAACTGCGCCGAAGCACCCGTCAAGTTCAAGCCTTCGAGTTTTTTCAACGCATTAACATTAGAGGTCAAACCGATTTTACCGACGTTGGCGAGCGATTTCATTCCAAGAGCGAGGTTTGAAAGTTGAGAAGCAACACCCTTCGCACCACCGACCGCACTTCTCAAATGCTCTAAAGACGTTGCGAGCGCATCAATGCCCTTGTTCGCCCTCGATGCGTTTGAAGATATTTGTATCTCTAAATTATCAATAGTAAGAGCCACCGTGCCTCACCTCCTTATAAAAGTTGGCTCTGGCACAGTGGCTCCCGGCTCATTTCTTATCAAACATTTTTTGGGTAGCCGCCACCCAAGATTTCATCCACACTTCTGCTTGTGCTTCTGCCTCGATTTTCTTTTCTTCCTCGTTCTTTTCGCCCGAGAATGAATAGGGTTTCGGAGCATAACTCTTGTGTGAACCTTGTTTTGAGTCCAATAGTGATAGAGCAGAAACCACAGCGTCATACACATATAAACCGTGCATCCACGCCTCTTGGTTCAAGCTCTCTTGTTTCATTTTATACGCTTCTCGGTAGTATTTCGGTAAGACAGAATCGCCGTCCCAATACTCCGCAGAGGTCATACCGATTGACATATAAAACGGAAAACACGTATAGAATATTTCGGAATCTTTGCGCTTGCGTGGGCTTGGCTTTAGTTGTTCGCCACCCACGCAATCGTGTTTCCCTCATCTTCCTCGGGCGAGTCAGACATAAGCGCCTCGATCGGTTCGTTATACATAGTAGTAAGAGTGCCGATGAGAGCCTTCTTATCTTGCATCTTGTCATAGAGAGCATCTATAACCTTGCGATCGGTGTACTTATGGTTTGCGAGGAACGCGCCCGCCCACAGTTCAGGAAGAACGGACATCGGTGCTTCAACGATACGAGAAGCAATGAAGCCTCTGTCCTCCATCTGTTTTACGGTCTTGCGAGTGTACTCCAAGCAATAGTCTTTGCCGTCAGCGGAAAAATTGATTGTAGTAGCCATAGTTCTTTACTCCTTTTTTATATTTTAATTTAGGCGGTAGTCTTTGTGTTCCACTCGGGTGCGCCACTCGGAGTGATGTAAACGGTGGTTTCGAGAACGCCGTTTACAGACATACCGGGGAGACCCATAGCGGCAGGTTCGCCGGGGAAGAAAACAGACTTTGCGAGCTTGGGATGCTTGATTTCAAACCAAACGCGCTTGCCGCTTTCGATGTTGGTTTTGTGTGCCTCAACAACTTCTTCCCAAATGCCCTGAAGTTTTTCGGTGAAGTTAGCCTTGAAACCAAGTGCGCCACCGATGTCTTTAAGGCCCTGAACGTAGAACTTGTACTCGGTTTCTTCGAGGTCGGTTGCTTCGTGGGTTTCAGGTTCGGGGTTAAAGTCGGGAATTTCTTTGATGTCGGGAATAAGAGCATAACCCGAAGAAGGACGTTCGCCTGCGGTTGCCTCAACCGCATAACCAATGGTTACGCCCGCAGTAGAGAGTGCAATACCTCTGTTTGCCATATTAAATGCCTCCTAAATAACGTTATTTTTCTTGTATCTCGCAACAAGGCGAGTGATTTTAGCGTCAGCGTTAGGGATGTGCTGACCGAAAGAACGGATATAGAATAAATCGCACATCACTCCGTTAATGACGGCGAGTATATCTTTTGTTTGCTGTTTGGCATCCTTTTGACTCTCCAAGTTGGAGAAGATACCAAACTCATATTCCTCGGAAGCGACGTTTTCAACGTAGTCGAACGTCGAATACCTTTCGTTAACTCCCGAATTTTTCTTCACAATAGCAACCGCAGGAAACTGTGGGGGAGTGTCTGTTATCTCCACTCCGATGATAAAAATACCATCGAAGGCAGCTCTCAATGCGGTTGATACTTCGTCGTAAACAAGTTGTTCGTTGTCTATCATCCGAACACCTCCTTGACGATAGCAGGGAACTCGTCCCTTAATTGGAGCGCGGTTTCATACATAAACGGTCTGCTCGCTTGACCTCGTGTACGGCGGTATGTTCCGTCGTCGGCAGGGAATAACCAACCGACCTCGCCGTGGTTATTTACGTCGTACTCCCACCCGAACGCTTCTAACGCAGGGTGAGGTGTGGCGTTTTTACCCACTATGCCCGTACCGAACTCTACGAACATTCCGTATTCGGCGTTGACTCTTATGAACCCTACGGGTGCGCCACCAAAAGCAAATAAATAACTGTTTATGGACTCCAAGAGTCCGCCCGTGTAATACGCGCCCATCTCAACGACTTTCGCTCTCGCAATACCTGCGCCACGATCCGCGAGCCTTTGTACGAGAAGGTTCACGCGCCGTTGCAAATCTTCTTTATACATCTGCAATTCGGTAATCGCGTTGGCAATACTGTTCGGGTCGAGTTTCACTTTGATAACTTTCTTCATCGTGATACGTTCACCCGCCTTATCGCATATCGAATACAGTTGAGAGACCTACTAACGGCTGCTACCTCGTAGTTATGAGTCTCGTCAACCGAACGACCATCGAGCCACAGACGGCTGTATTCGTCGATAGGACACAGCATATCGTGAGTAACCATTTCTCGGTCATAACGGAGGTCTGCGCCGAACGCTTGCGCCGACGCTTCACCTTTGTTCGCCGATACACTGATTTTCAACTCTTGCGGTTCTCCGTATGTGGTAACATCGTTCGTGTTGCCCCACTCATCCACCGCAGAACTCACGTTTCGCAATGCGTAATATATCGTCGATTTGTTTTTACTCAAATCTCTCATATTACGTCACCTCTCGGGACTATCTGTGCGAGAATGGATTTCATACCCGCGTGTTCCTCGTAGGAACGAGCTACGCCGTTTTCGCTATGAGAAATCTGTCCCTCAATACCGCGCATATTGTAGATAACCACCGCCGCCGAAAGAACCTTTTCGTTGTGTTCTTCGAGCGCGGCTTTTTTATCTTCCTCGGAAGTCCTCACAAGAGAGACGAAGCACTTTGACAGAATGACCGCCTTTGCGCTCTCAAGAACATCCTCCAATTCAGCATCAGTCGCCTCGGGTATTCGTACCTTTAAGCGTTCAATGTTAGTCATCTGTCAAAGCACCTCCTTGTGAATTTACGCGTTTACGTGATTTACGAGAAGTCCGGTAGGACGGTCGTAGGTTGCCTTGATGTTGGTGAACTTACCGTGCATCCATTCGGGACCGTGGTCAAGACCCACCTGACCGAGAATAGAATACTTATCCTTGAAGCCGGTCTTACCCATCTTTTCGAGATAGAAGTTACCCTTGCGAGGATGCGGCTGTTCAACAGGCGCAATAACTCCGAAGTTAAGAAGCATCGCAGTGCCTACGGGGAGGTATCTGCCCAAGCAGATGTCAACGTCGCCCATAGGAGTCTCAATGCGAGTGATGTTGATACCGTGAACATTGTGGTGGCTGTTGTAAACGTTGTAGTTGTTAGCCGCCGCTTCTGCGGAAATTTGGAACTTGGTAACGCTGTCGCACCAAAGAACGAGACCTTCGGTAGAGCCACCCTGATTGCGGATTTCAACGAGCATATCTGCAACGTCCCAAATGGAAAGTGCCTTTCCACCGATGTCCGCAACGTTGGTTTCGATAGCCGCAACCATACCGCGAGTTTTGTTAACCTGGGAATCGTTTTCAGCTTTGTTGAATGTGCCAAGAATGAGAGTCTTTTCGACAGACTGCGCGATTCTCTGCATAGTAACGCCTGCCTGGAAGTCGAGTTCACTCTTAGGGTTGGGCTGCTGACCTGCAACGTTAATGCCGGAAAGGGTTCCCATATTGCTCTCTTTTACATCACCGACTGAAAAAGAGTCCATAAAGATCTGTGTTACGTTGGTTTTCTGACCGCGAGTAACAACGGTCGCGTCAGGTGCGTTAAGAGTGTCGTTTTCACTGTAATTGGGGACCTCGCCCTCACCTACGTTGTACTCGACACCAACCGCAAACTCAACGTTGTTGGTGGTCCTGCGCTTTGCACCGATAATAGTGCTGAAAGGGGTGTCTGTGCGACCCTTAGCGAAAAGAAGTCCGCTATAATTGGGGGTTGCAAAACTTGTAGCAACTGCATCTGCCATAATTTAATTCCTCCTGTGTTTACTGTGTTTGAAGTCTTTGATAATAAGCCGCATCCGCATAATTACCCAATGCAATCGCTTCGGAAATTTTCTCCGAATAATCGATTTTGCCGGGGTTAGGATTGCCGCCTGCGGGGGGAGCCGATGTCCCCTTGAGGTCTTTGTCTGTTTTTTCTTTTGCCGCATCTGCAACGTGCTTTTGAACGTTCGCTAACACTGCATCCATATCACCGTCAACAAACGCCTCGGCTGTTGCCTGCGCCAATACCGCATTGAAACCCGATGCGATATATTTATCTTTGGTGGTAGAGATTTTATCTTTTCGTTCGAGTTCAGCAAGGCGAGTTTCGGTTGCCTTCTGTGCTTCCTCTGCCGCTATCCTCGCTTGTTCTGCTTCAGAGAGCGTGCTGTTGTACTTGCGTTTCCATTCGGCTGCGTCTGCCGTTGCCTTGTCGAGCGTGGCTTTGCTCACCATTCCCGATGTGTCGAACTCATAGCCTTCGAGAATAGCGAGTTTTTCTTCCGCACTCATATTCTCGTAGCCTTCGATTTTCGTAGTGTCGATCTTCGCCATAATAAAATCCTCCTGCGTTTTCAGTAGTTCTCTCTACGTTTGTTTGCGTTTGTCAAGTTCTCTCTTGTTTTGTGCGCTTTATAAGTCATCTCCGACTGTTTGGTGGCTATCCCAAGTCATTACCTCGTTCAAACCATATCTGCGGGCTTTTTCGTTGGGGAAAGGAGCAAAAACCAAACCTGCGTACCCGCTATGAGTGAGTTTCTACACAACGCATTTATTCGATGATACTCCATCCTTTACGGATGGCTATTTTTCTATCTTCTTCTGTGAGCAATTCAACGTCGAATTCCAACAGTTTGAAGTCCAACGTTTCTTCATCTCTGTATCGGTTCATGAAACGGAGCATTTCATCTCCGTCCATCGTGTAACGCTTGCCTGCGTACTCGAATATCATAGTCTCGTCGTGAAGGTTTCTGTCCCACACGTATTCTTCGATCGACTCAAGCGTTTCAAACGTCTTTCCAACACACGGATTACCCGTGATTGTGATATGTCTCACCGTTCCGTCGGATATATCGGGGAGAGAATTAAACATCTCAACCATACCCGAACGCCCGAAACTGCAATGCTCGATGTTTATATCCGCGTCAATCGATTTCTCGATGTCGGTGCGGAACGTAAGTCGTTTCAATGCCGGGCGGTAATCGTCATATCCACTCGGGAAACCGATTTTCGTTCCAACTGCAAGAGGTGCGCTGAAACCGATAATTTCTTCAAGCGATTCGCAACCAAGGAATATACCTTGCATATTCTTGACCTTGCTCGTGTCCCACTTGCTCATATCAAAACTCGTTATCGAGGTACAGCCATTGAACGCGTGACCCATATAAACGACGTTACTCACGTCCCAATCGGCTACGTCAAACGATTTAAGTTTTCTGCAAGAGTAGAACATTCTCGAAATGTTCGTTGCTTTGCTCGTGTCCCAACCCTCTATGTTCAGTTCCTCAAGCGCAGAACAAGATTCAAACGCCGATTCCATCGAGGTAGCCTCGCTTGTATCGAGTTTGCTTAAATCGAGCGATGTTACACTCGTACATTGCTGAAACATACCCGCTATGCTCGATACTTTCTCGCACCCGTCCAAGAGTGCGTCCATCGCGTCGAGCCTTGCACCACCGAAGAACAAGTGTCTCGCATCGGTAATGGCGATGTTGTTGCCCGACTGTATCGCTTCGCCGAACGTTACCGTGAACTCACGGCTATTCTCGCTAAAATTCACACTCATTCAGCACCTCACCGATCTCGCAACGCAACACGTTCGATACAAGAGACTTGCCGTTTTTATCGATGACAGTCAACTGTATCTTCACGAACTCGTTATCGTCGAACGACAATGTTTCAGCTCGTGAGAGTTCGACCGCAATCGAACTCTCAACAAGTTTGCAATCCTCTGTGTTTTTCTCAAGTACGGGTTTGTCGCATTGAGAATATGTAATATTAACTTTGTCGATTATGTCCGTGTTAAACGGCAGATGAAACGTGTGTGTAGGGGTCGTTCCGCGTCTCATATTTTTACCTCGTTATGCTTTGGTTGGTGTGTGCGCCTATTCGTAATTCACGCCGTATCGGTCAAACAATGCCTTGACCTCTTCGTTTTTAACGATCTTCTTCTGCTGTCCTTGGCTTAAAGCATCGTACATCGTTTGCAACGCTTCTTGTGTTTGGCTTATAACGGTGTCGGTCTTCTGTTTAAGCTCGTTCTTTTTCATTCACTAACGCCCAACCTTTCAAGTGCTTCGATATAGTCCGCTTCGGTTGCGTTGTCGGTTTCCTCAACCTCAATAAGTTTGTCGGTTTCTTCGTATGTATACGGCGCGTTTTCAACGTCTATTGCTTCGCCGTATTCAACGCCCGTAGGAATTTGACGGATATAAAAGCCCTCGTCCGAATATGTGCGGTAAAGGTTTACGCCGTCTTCTCTTGTTCTGTAAAATTCTCTTACGATTGCCATATTATCACCCCTTAAATTTTCGTTTCGTCAAGTTCGCCCGTAATAGTGCCGTCAACCGTGTAATCTTCAAGGGCGCGGAATTGGGTTGAAAATGTACTCCAATTCGTTTCGGCTTTGTAATCTTCAACAAGTGCGCGGGGAACGTAAATATAACCGTCTTTTAATCCGTCGGGGTTGTAAGTTGAATTTACCGTGCCGTGATAATGGTAACAATTCATAAAAGCACTCGCACTACCTAAAGTACACATTGTTTCGGAACGCAAAACAAGCGACTTCAACGAATTGCAATCACCGAAAATTTGAACACCAAAACCCAATTGGAGATAAAAATCCACAACCGTAAGCGCGGCGCAACCGCTAAACGCGTTTTTACCTATCGACGTCAGCAAAGGCATTCTTACGGTTATTAACGAACGACAAGCACTAAACGCATTCGCACCTATACTCGTTACTTTCGGGAAATCTGCGTTTGTTATAGGAATTTGCCCTTGATTGGTAGAAAACGCATAATTTCCAATAGAAACGGCTTCGGGAAAATAAACTTCGGTCAATCCGCAGTTTTGATAAAAAGCATATTGGTCAATCGTTTTTACTTTTGGAAAATACGCTCGTTTTAACAGAACTTTTGCCCTTCGGTCGCACGAAAACGCATGTTCCCCGATTGTTTCTACATTGGGCGCGTTAACCGTAAGTTCTTTCTCAATTTGGAAAGCATAGTTCCCTTGATAAAAAGCGTATTTGTCGATTTTTGTCGCATTCGGGAAGTTTGCAACAATCAATTTTTCACAGTTTGCGAACGCGTACGCCCCAACGGTTGCAACCCCGCTCGTTACTTCCTCAATGTTTCTGCTAATCAATTCGTCAACATCGCTTGCGGGCGGCGCGACCATAACATTAACGGGCGAATACCCGTCTACGCCTTCGGGCGGTGTGTATGTGCCGTTTTCCGTTACGTTAAGGGGTTCGACCGTACCCTTGCCGCCGCCCGAGTTGCCGCCGCCATTCACGCAGTAGTTATACAACAGAGCTTCCTCCATCGTTCTCGGTTCAGGCAACTCAATCTCCAAGCCGTTTAGGTATGCAAGGTATGCCTGCTTATTATTCTGCGGTTGGAACTCCGTTATCGGTATTCCGTTCGTCAACGCTGTCAATAACATCGTTTCGTTTGTCATTTCTCTTCTCCTCAATATACGGCTTACTATCGACCCACACCTGCTGCGGATCGCTATACAAATCGCAAGTCTTAATCGCCGTCAACGGGTCAATACCTGCGTCCAACTGTCCTTGGAGTGCTTGAACCTTAACCAATATGCTATCGGTCTTATTACGGCTGAACTTCGGCTCAATATCAGAGAGCCTAAGTGATTTCATTTCTTCGTCAACGTCCTTGTCTCTCGCAAGGATTTCAAGCACAACTTCGAGAAAATCCATCTCGCTGTCCTTGAATACTATCTCGGTGTTCTTCGCTGCGGTCTCGGCAATCGTCCAACCGTTCGACAGTACAATCGCTTGGCCCGTGTTACCGCCCGTCGATTTACCTCTCGCGGGTGTACCCGTTATCTGCAATACCTGCTCGTACACCCAATCCACAAGCGACTGTGCGCTCGTTTGGTCTAACTGCTGTGTGAGATACTGTATGTTCGCCTTGGTCGTGCCGTCGCTTTTGGTGAACAACCAACCGCCGTTCTTGACCGCTTCTTTCTGTTCTTCGGTCAACGTTACGTTGTCTGCCCACAGAATATTCTGAACAAACTGCGACAGACCGTTTACGCGGTCGCTCGTGAGAATACACAGTGCGTCGAGCAGGTCAAGCACCTTCTCGAAACAACCCATTCTCTGTTCGTCGGCACAATATTCTACAATCGGCACCATACCGATGCCGTTCTTCTCGGTCTTTGTTAACTTGAACGCACCACCGATCTTGGAGCCTTCCAACTCGAAATATTTATCTTCGGTGTATGCACCGACTTTCATCGTGTTGTCGTTCTTGACTACGTAACTAATACCAAGCACTCGTCTTTGATATATGTCGTTGGAATATGCCACGCACGTAGTCAACGGATTCAGTGTGATTATGTCGAACGGAGATAACTCGTTCGACTTCTTTTTCTTTTTCGGCAAAGCCATTCTGAAACCCGTGCCGCCGATGCTGAAATTTTCAGCCAATTTCTTGTCTTTAGCCGCCTTTTTCTGCTCGAACATCATTTCGTTAAGACGTGCTATGCGCTTATCGTCCTCGGCACTGTGTTCGTTATCCTCGACCGCTCTCTGTACGAGAGTGATAGGGGAACTGAACACATAACCAACCTTGAACGTCTTTATCTCGGCTGCGTGGTTTTCGTTGATACGATAGTTAACGTCTTGTCTGCCCTCTTTCACTCTGTCGTGAATAGGGGAGATACCACGCTCGTAGTTCATAAGATATTCAATTTCTTGCGCGTTGAGAGCATGGGTTTTTAATACCTCTGCTACGACCTCTTCAATGTTGCTTTCGTTTATTACGTCAACGTCAACGAATATTTTTCTTCGTCCGGCAAATACACCGGGCGATTCAGACTGCATAATTACCACAGCGATTCACCTCGAATAAAAATAATAGCCGAGCAATATTACTTGCTCGGCTCGTTGGCTCTAATATTTATGACTTTTTCTGCTTTACAACGGCGGCACCAACATATCATCGTTGCCTTGCTGTCTGCCGTCGCTTTAAGCAATAATTTTCCACATTCGGGACACACTATTTCAACTATTTTCATCGGTATGCCTCCTATCGAGGATATTTTAGCACCGAGAAAACGGCTTTTCAATCACCTCGTGCTATATATAGCACTTTAGAAGAACGGCTTGACAACCTCTGCGGCACTAAACACGGAACTATCGACATATTCGGCGAGCATAGCGATCGCGTCAGGCACGTCGTCGTTCTTGTTCTTGCCGTCAATCGTGAAGTGAGTCAAGAATTTCATCATTTTGTTGTAGTCGGTCATCCCTTTGCAAACCGAACGGTCGCGGAATAAGAAATGCTCCTTGACATAACTGCTGTTCTGTATTATCTTCGTCAACTTATTCGACGTGGTGTATTTCTTCGTGATATGGCACCTATGACCTTTCGCTTTAACCATATCGTTCACCTTATCGGCTATTCGACCACCTGCGCTGTTGCTCTCAAACCGGCACGCCTGCACCTTCTTGCGCACCAATACCTCTGCACACTTCGCGTCCGTTACTTCGGGCAGGGCATTATCGCATACGCAATCGTCAATATACACGTCCTTGCCGTAAATATACGCCACGGGCAACACAGCGTAGTCCTTGCCCGTATCTTTAGTGTCGCATACGCCCACAATCGCATCGGGTTCACCTTCAGGCAGCTCGTAATATCTCCGCAACGCCTCTTCAGGGTACAACAAACCCTCACGGAAATACGGCTCCCCTAAATACTGCGCCGACCACGATGCGATATCATCGCCTGCCTCGAACTGCGCCCTCAACTTGCGGTAATATTCTGTACTGAAACCGACACCGTGGTCGTACTCGAAATTACTCTCATCGTTTTCGTCCATCGCAGGTACGTTCACGACCTTATACCGCAGATTCGCAAACTCTGCCTCGGTCTCAATCATATTTATTCTCGTGCCTATTGGGTCGATAGGACTCCAACGTGTGCCGATCCATATTTTTATGCACCCTTCCTTCGCACGAGAGAGCAAGTTATTGTTTACTCGGCTATTCGCTTTCGCCAACGCTTCGGGGTTTAACGCTTCCTCAATACCACTCAAGAGGTCATCGCCTATCAACACGCCGTCGGCATCGCAGAGACCGTTCAACTGTCCGTATAGCGATTTACAAGTGATACTCTTGTATTTTTTGTGCCTTTTGAGATCAATCGTAGCACTCTGCTTGTTCTGATACACCAAGTCGTTGCCGGGAAACATACCGCACAACCGATACGTCGGGTCCGTCAAGAACTCCAAGCAGCCGTCATAGAACGTATCGACAACACCTTGAGCGTAGGAACAGTACAAATTCGCCTTTTCGGGGTGAGTTTTCGCAAACCACACGAGGAATATCTGTACCAACGTACTCTTGCCGGTTCGCGGCGGTTGGGATATGAACAATTCGTCTAATTCTCCGTCTGCCGCAGCTTGCAACGCATCGACTATCGGCTTTAACTGCCTCATTCTCGGTTGGTAAAACCTCTCTGCCGCAGGTCTGTCAAGCTCGTTGTGTATCAAGAACGCTTCAAACACGCCATTCGACGCGAATTTAAGGGCCTTTTCGTAAATCTCATAAAATTCGAGTGCTTTCTTCGGCTCGGGACGGAACTCCGTAATCCGCTTTTGGCACAGTCCCGCTATTTCGTAGGACATTTTATAGTCCTCGGTGTTCACGCTCATTGAGTAGAGCATATCTACTATCTTCGGGTCGGTCGTATCTCGCTCCCATAACCGCTTGATTATCTCTTGGTTATCCATCACAATGCACCTGCCTCGCTCCACGCTTTATAGATTTTTTCGCCTTGTATGGCAATCCAATCGACCATTTCTTCGTTTTTCGTCCACGAAAGGTCGAAATGTGCGCCATTGTCCCTTATTCCGCTTTCATTGAAAAATGCGTGAACAATCTCGTGGCGCAAAAACAGTTTCTCCCTCTCGGCTATTTTTTCTTTTGGCTCGCCCTTCCACTCGTCGATGGTGTCCAACTTGAGTATTTCAATCCTTTTCAAGTCGGGGTCGCAAAAACCGCCGAAACCATTTTCCATCTCGTCAATCGGTTTGCGGACGATCTCATACTTCACTCCCAATACGTTTACATGCTTCTTCATTTGTTGCCTCCTAAATACAAAAATAGAGCCACCCCATTATCGGGGTGGCTCTTTGGCTCTGTATTACTTATACTGCTTGTCTGTATCTTCTGAAACTGTTTGCGCTGATACCTAATGCTTCACACGCTTCCTTGATAGTCATTATCCCACTCTCTACCTTGGCAAGATATTCCTCGAACTCGGGTGTGCGTTTCGTTTTTCTGCCCTCTCGGTAATCGGGATTCTGTTTTGCGATTTCTTTGCCTGCTTGGGTGCGTTCGATAATCATATCGCGCTCGAACTCCGCGAACGAGAAGAAAATGTTTCTGATGAGCTTCGAGGACGGCGTGTTATCCATAATGCCGATGTTGAGGATGTGAACCTTTACGCCCTTTTCTATCAACTCTGTTACGAGGTTTACACCGTCTGTGAGCGAACGAGCAAATCTGTCCAACTTACACACGAGCAACGTGTCTCCACTCTGCAACGTCGATAGCAGTTTCTCAAACTCGGGGCGGCTTGCTTTCGTTCCCGTGTAGGCATCCTTGTAAATAACCTCTGCGCCATACTCCTGCAAACTCGCGATCTGCGACTCAAGACTGTTACCGTCTCGTGCCTGACCTTTTGTGCTGACTCTCGCATAGCCGTACCTCATAAATCATTCCTCCTTCGTTTCTTCTGCCGTAAGCACCATCTGACCTTCTTTTCTGCGACCTTGAGTTTTCTTCTGTACCACGATTTCGTAACCCATTACTTCCATCGCTTCACGGAACGTTGCCAAAGACGGCTCTTTGCGGTTGAGCATATTACTGACCGCGTTCTGCTTCATACCGAGGTCGTTTCCGAGCATTTCTTGTGTTCTATTGGTTTCTTTCATTGCGGCTTTGATGATTTGACTGAATTTCATTTGTATCGCCCTCCTTTATTGTTCGAGGATATGTTATCACAAATATGTGTAGTTGTCAATACCCTTTTGGCAGAAAATGTATGAACTTTTTGTAAACAAGGGGGGGCTTTTTTATTTTTGTGTGGAATTTTGACGACTTAGGGGGTGGGTATCGGCTGCGCCGGAGACCCCTCCCCCCCATCCAGGCAACGCACAAGGACGGACGGCGCAACCGTTGAACGCTCCAAAACTCAACAGTTTTGAACGCTCGAAAAAATATCACAAAATAGTGATAAAAAATGCCATGAACCTATTGACAATATCACATATTTGTGATAATATAAGGTAAACAATAAAAAAGGAGGCTTTCCTATGCACTACTATGAAACATACGAATACACCCGAAGCGGCGAACCCTTGGAGGCTGACGGCATCGACCTTAAAGGCAGTTGCACAGCGACGGCGCACGAAACACTCGAGGACGCGATACAATACGCCGAGAGCCACGGCTGCGACCTTATCGCCGAGATCGGCGGAAGTTGGACAGAGTACAAAAAATGTTGGTTTTGCGAAGAGTGGCACGACGTCACAACATTAAACAAAAACGACCTTTGCGACCATTGCGAAAACTATTTGATTTCGAGAGGGGAAATCTGAACAACGGTTTTCTGAAGGGTTTGAACCCATCAAGCCCTATCCCACATAAAAAGCCGGGCGAGGCTCTAAACCGCAGAAAGGCAACAAAATGACTTACACCGCCCCGAAATACACCGCAGAGCAGAAGCTCGAAGCCCTCAAATATTACCTTGAACAAGAAGAGAGCGCAAGCCCCGAAGAACTCGAAACCCTCACCACGAAAAACACATACAACGAAAATTATAATACTTTTGAAGTGTTCGGCAACGAATACAAAGTATTAACGGACGAAGAAGCCGACGAAGCCGCAAAAGAAAATATAATCAATGATCTGTGGGCGTTCAATGCCGATTTCATCTTGAGGCATACAGAATTCTACAACACGTCAACACAGAGAGAGGATGCCGAATTTATAAAGGCGTTGCGAGAATTGCAAAGCCGTTTGTGCGAGAGCGCAAACGCCATTGTAAAAGCGTTAATTGTGGATCTTGATGAATTTGTCAGCGATGCAATAGACGCAGACGGGCGCGGGCATTTTCTTTCATACTATGACGGCGAAGAACATGAAACGCAGTACAATAATATTTTTGTATATCGCACAAATTAAGCCGAAAACGGCGCGAGCTGCGCCGTTCATCCTCGGGATCGCCTCCGAGGGTCTGAAGATGGCAGGCGAGAAAGAAAGAAGATGAAAACAAAATACACGCTGACGCCAGGCGAGGAAAAACGCCTTGCAAAGTTGGAAGCGGAACGCAAAAAAATATCTGCCGAGATCCGCGCAATAAAAAAACGCGCGTACAATCGCAAATACTACGAACCGCACAAAAACAAAAATACAATAGTTTTCGAGACCTTCGGCAAGACGTGCCGAGAATTGACAAAAGCGGAGCGCAAACGATACGACGCGATGCGCCAGGCGGAAACGAGAAGAAGAAAAAAGGAGGCGCAACAATGAAAAAAGCACTTTTTTATATTTCCGGGCTTGTATGCCTTGTTTCGTTCCTTGGCGTTTGTGTTGGTTCGTTCGCGGCTTTGTCGTTATTCGCTTTGACTTTATTTACCACAAACAAATTATATTAACGGAGGCGAAAAAGATGATTTTGTTTATTTTGTTGTTGCCCGTTCTCGTCGTTCTGATGTCCGCTAAATAGAAACAGCCGCCCACGTCGGGCGGCTTTTCTTATGCCTTTATAACGCCCCGAGAGGGCGTTTTTTCTTTGCCTTTTGACTTACCCACCGAGAGGGCGAAAATCGCACGCAGAGCCTTGTGGCACGTCTCTTATATGCTTGCGGTCAAATTCAGCCGTTTATAGTATGCTCACGGTCAAATTCAGCCCTCGCCGGATGGCAAAGCTCTCTCGTCCAAGAACGCAGTGATCTCATCCGTGGTCTTTGCTCCGTTGTCGGGCATCACAGGTTCAACCTTAATGGTTTTTTCGTCTGCTACCCATCCAACACGCAGGTTCACGAGGGTGTTTATCGCACCTACGGGATTCTTGCCCTCAATGAGCAATTCTTCGGTAAAATTCGTGATAATATCCTTCGCTCTTTTTATAGTATGAAAGTATCGGTCAGATTTAGAGTAATTCCAAATCGTCTCCCTTGTCACACCCAAATGAATGGCAAGCCCTGACAAAGTAGGTTTCTTCGCCCACTTCGCACCAACAACAATATCGTTCTCATCGGTCTCATAAATAAGGCAAGAGTTAAAATAGTCCTCAATACCCCTCTGCAATTCTTCCTCGCTCTCAAAGCAAGGCGGTTGTCCGGGGCCGACACGAAGAAACTTATGGATTTTATCGGGCATCGGCGCAGGAATAGCAGCTTTAGCCACCTCTTCTTGTGTAACGGCAAAATTACCTTTCCTACGCTGTATATCGGTTTCGGTCAAATTTTTCATTTTCATACCTTTTTTACCCGCCAAATAAATTACCTCCTATCAAATTTTAGACGGTAAGACAGAGACGATAGCGTTCTCTACTTCTCTTTATATATTTTTTATTTTGCTATATTGCTACCTTATATATTTACTGTCTTACTGTCATTTAATAATAAAAAATAATAAAAAATATAGTAAAATCAAGGGTTTTCGACGAGACAGTAGATATGACGGTGATAAAAAATCACCGCCACATTTTAAATTAACTGTCCCGCAATTACGGTATCAACCTTACGCCAACCGCGAAATTTGCTCGTCTTAAACGGTTCAAGGTCGCCTCTGTACTCCCTAAACGCCTTTGGGATACGTTTTTCAAAGGAAGTTTTAGCAAGAGCTTTGTGCCTCGACTCGTCGCACCAAGCCGTATAATTACGATAAAGGTCGGCGTTCGTAATGCAATGGTCGGTACAAGCGTCGATGTCAAATTCCTTAACAAACACGACGATGGGGTTCGTCACCTCGATAAAATCTCTCGTGGTAATGTGTTGGTCGTCGGGTTCGGTGAATTTCATCGTTGCCTTGAGCGTCTGATAACCGCAGAGGACCCAATTAAAGATCGCGGTCAGTTCCTCGTTGGTGCGGAGTCTGCGTTCAAGCGAGTGGTCTGCCTTGCGTTCGTGCGGAAGCGTCGGCTCATCGCAGAAACGGAGCTTAAATTCGCAGAAGCAGAAACGGCGCACCCAACCGTCGGATTGGTCGGTTTTCGAGACCATGAAGTTGTTACTCGACAGAATCCACTTGGCACGAGGGGCGAAGTCGGTTACGTCCTTGCCCTTGTAGGAGTCGCGGACTGTTTCACCGACGATGACTTTCTTGAATTTTTCCTCTGCTCCCGTAACGTCGGAACGTGTTTCGGATGCGAAGTTCACCATAGAGTATTTAAGGTCTATGGAGTGAAAGTCTTTCATAAGGTCGCTCATAGACACGTTCGAGGTGTTCGGCTTGGAGAATATATCGTTGATTACGTTGATATATATTGACTTGCCGTTTGAACCCTCACCGATGAGGTTGAGAGCCTTCTGCATCGAACAGTCGGTGAATAGGCAGTAGCCTGCGTATTCTTGGAGCAGAGCGATTTTCTTATCGTCAAAATCTGTAACCGTGCCGAGATAATCTTCCCACAACTGCGAGTGTGCGGTCGGATCGTAGGCATACGGCAAACAGTAGGTGCAGTAATCGTCCTCTCGGTGTTCACGCAGCAGTATGCTCGGTTCAAGCTCAAGAGTGCCGTTGATGAAGTTCATAACGGCGTGTCGGTTCAGGTCGAGCAGTTCTTCGGAGTTGACCTCGGATTTGAATACCTTGAGGATTGACGATAACCTCGTGCCGGTGCGGTATACACCGAGTATGTCGCCGATGTAAGACATAACCGTTTCATCTGTGATTCGCTCCCAATACTTGCCGTTGTATTCGATAAAACCAACGGAACGGTGGTATTTAATCTTGCGTCTGTCGGCGAGTTCCTTGACTATGCTGTCCTCGCTCGGCGCAGAGGAACACTCCTTGGCGAGTATTTTGAGCCAATCGTAGGGAAAGGACGAAACACGCTGTATCTCGGTGAATAACAGTGCCACGTCAGATTTTGTCATATAACGACAAGCTCTGCGGACGGTCTGCTCGAAATCCTCTCGGTCGGTGAGCATAGAGCAGAGTGCGGTCACGCCGTCGGTGGCATCGTCAACGAGAGTTTGGAGATTGCCTCGTGCTTGGTAATAGTCCGATACGTCCTTAAAGCCGTTGGGGACCTTGCCGACAACGAACGGAATGCGGTTTGCAAAGAGAAGTTTCGCCATCTTGACGGTGAATTTCTCGCCTGCGTGAGATATAAGGTCGTTGTCGTACACGAGGAACACTCGCTTGAAGTTTCGGCAGATGCTCAACACAGAGGGTATCTGCGCCTTCGGGAAGTGTCCCGTGATTGCCGATATGCAGGGGAATCCCTCTTGGTAGAACGATAGGATGTCAAACATACCCTCGGCGACAACAAGAGTGTCGCCCTTGCGTTCGAGAGATTGCAGGCCCCATATAACGTTCTCGCAGAGTCCGTCCTTGTGTGCCTTCATATACTTGGATTCGGGATTTCCGCTACCGGGCATCGCTCTCGTTATGTAATAGGCGACATAGCCGTTCTTATAGTAGGGAATGGCAAGTCTGCCGTTCTCGGTCTGTCCTATGCGGATCTCGTTAATAGTTTCGTCCGTGATACCTCTGTCGTTGCAGTATTTGCGGTATTCGGGCGAGAGGTCTGCGTGCCACTTGGCGATTTTTGCGTTGAGGTTTTGGGTGTATTCTACCCATCCTGCGGTACTGCCGTCATCCTCGATACCTGCGCGTTTGGCAAGGGCGCGGATTGCGGAGCCTTTGTCACCGCCGTATTCGGCAAGGGCGCAGAGGTCGATTACGTCACCGCCTTGCCCTGCGGAAAAGTCGTACCAAAAGTCTGCATAGCAGACGAAAGATGTTTTATTCCTCGCTCCGCTACGGATAGGGGAAACACATCTATCGCCTGCTTTGGAAATGGGGAGACCTTTGGATTGACAGTAATCGATGCACGATATTCGCTGTTTTATGAGTTCTGTGTCGATCATTTATATCGCTCCTTTGAAGTGCTGAATTTCCGCGCCACACGCCGCATATCCGGCAAGGTCAACGAACGAATCTTCGGTCGCCGTTCCCGTCTTGATACGTGCAATCTTGAGCAAAGACATCATCATTGCAACGTCTACGGCAGATACGGGATAACCGAGATAGGCAGTCCATAAGTTTGCGATAGTGCCAAAATTATTCTCGGGCGTTCCGTACTGATCCTGACGTTCACCGCATACGCACTTTATGGCTGCATCGAGTGTTTCTTGACGTTTCATTTTTTCACCATCCTTTCGTATAAGTCTGAATCGATTTCGATTGTGTAGAAGTGATAACCGCAGGAAACGCAGACACGCTCTCGCTTGACGTTATCTTCGTGGTCGCGTGTTCTGACTACTGTGGTTTCACCGTTACAGACAGGGCAGGTCATATAATCACCTCTGTTTGATTAAATTTTGCGGTATCCTGCTTTGTAAAGGTGTTCGGCGATTGTGTCGGCGGTCTGCTGTGAGATATCAACGCCGGCGCAATAGAATATTTGAGCAGACATTTCCTCGTTTTCTTTAGATAAACGTGCAACTAACGTGATTAAATCGTAAAAACACCTCGGGTCGAGTCCGTACTCGGATTTTATTTTTACGAGCCAATACAAAACGGAGTTCTTGCTTCGGAACAGTTCCTTTGCGGTACGAGTAAGGTTCATATCGTTTTTTGCGAATGTAAGTATGATTTCTTTTTCAATGGGGGTCATTGTTGCGCTCCTATCATTTCTTTTACAAGGAACCGCAGATGCCCTCTCGAAGCATCGTTAACTTTTCGCTTAATTTCTTCATATTTGTCGCGTGCTTTAAAACATCTTCATAGAAGCATCTCGGTTCTGATTGGTTTGCAGCATCATTGCGAACACGACCAAACATATATTGGTCTATTGTCTCAAGCTCAAATACACAAACTCTTGTGCATTCTTCGATTTGTTTTAAAATCATACCAATGCCCTCGTTATGAGGTCCGGACACAGGCTTGTGTTCGTCGAAATAGGTTGTAGGAATTGCGCTTTCGGACATGTTTCTCTTTTCAAAAATTATTTCATTCATCTTATAGCCTCCGTAAGTTTCTTTAATGATTGTGCGACCTTTGAAATGCTCTCACCGCATTTTAGAGCCGCTTTACCGAGCGAGGCAAATGCCCTCTGCATACTCGTTTTCACACAATAATCTGAATACGCTTTTTTGTACGGTGTTCCGCTTACGTTATACAAAAACGCTATTGCTCTTGCCGATCTCGGTGTTTCGCCGTGCGACATAAGCAGTTTGATAAATCTCTTGCGTGTCATTCCGCTTCACGCCTCGCTTTATTTCCTTTATGGTTTTTGTCATATTTTGAGCCGCCTTCAAGATATTGTTTTCCTTCGTCCGTTTTGCACCATTCTATGTATTCTTTTTGCAATTCGTCTGTGAGCAATTCGGTGTGTCCGAACAACAACGGAACAAACAAATCTCTATGATATGTAAAAAGCCAAACTTCGAAACTTTGTGTCATCGTAGCCATTTAATCACCGCCTTTCTCGGTTGGGGGGTCTAATTTTCCGCATTGAACGTGTCTGTTTTCGGGTTCATCTATTTGGCAACGGTCAAAAAACGGACAATATGAACACTTGCCTTTTCTCACCGTGTCATTGCAACGAATAACAATTTCCGAAAACTCAAACATATCATCATAAACTATTTTCATTTCCCCTCGCTCCTTTCAATCCGGCTTGCGCGGAAAAACAACCGAATTTTGTTCCGACAAATAAAAGTTGTAAATAACATTGCGCTTCAATATACGTATGCCGAATTTCTTTTCAACTTTATTCGCAACCGCATTCCACTTTGCGTTCATTTCGTTTACTATGCCTATTGCCACGGAATCTCTTTTTGCGTTACGCGATTTTAACAATTTGTCGATCTCGCCCGAAAAATCTTTCAGCATCGCTTTTGATTTTTCAAAAAGTTCTTCTTGGTTGTTGATGTCTGCATCTGCAAAGTATTTTTCAAAATATTCTTGCGCTTTCATTCCCCCTTGCTCCTTTCCTGCGGTATAACCTCAATGCTTGCTATAAAACGTGTCGTATCTGTAAATGTGTCGTAACTTTGTTTTACTTCCCATAATCCGCGAAGAGAAAGTTGTTCGGCTATTCCACGAGCCAAAGCTGCTTTAACATATTCATCCACATCATACGCGGGAAATCTCCTCTTCAATTCAGCAAAGCCGAATTCTTCGTGTTCTGCAAAAACCTTAACGGGTTTTACCACGGTTTTTGTGAGCCAAATTTCTTTTCTGTCGGGCAAACAGCCGCCGAGCTTTCTGATAAGCCAATGTTTAAATTTTTTCATTACTACTCCTTTCTGCCGACTTAATGGTTTATATCAACGTCAGGCATCGGGGTATAGAATTTAATCTTATAGTGATAGGGGTCTGTTACTGTACTCGTAATATCCTCGACCACATAAATTACATACTCGTTAAGGTATACATAGTTTTTCTTGTATTCGTTTGCGCCGGTTTTGCAAGTAACAACGAGTTCGCTATGAGAATTGTTCGACAAGCTCATATAGCCTTCCATTTCCAAAACAACCAAATCTGTTCTTGCGTTGTATACTGTGATTTTGCGAACAACCTCAAAGTTATCTGCCGCTTGGTTCATATTTTGGTTAACGGTATCTGCTGCTGTGCAAGATGCGAAGGATAATAGGATAAATGCGATAAGTAAAATACAAATAATTTTTTTCATAATTAATACCTTTCTTTATTGTTGTTCTTTTAGTGCTGCTTCTGCTTCTTCTTTTGAAAAGTGCATTATTTCAAGAAATCTTTTCAAACCATATGTGGTAGTGCATTTCGTTCCTATGGTGTTAGTTGCTATTGATAAACCATCTTCGTATTGATGTATTGCAATAACGATGTCAGTTTCGATTCCTTTTGTAAGACGGTTTATCCAATAAACTTTATCACCCACCGCACAAGGCGGTACGATTATACCGTTTGCGAGAAGGTGGTCGGCAAGCTCTCCAACGTGTTCATCGTGGCAATATGACAACGGGTTGTCGTTATACTTCAACCCGCCTTTTAATAACTCGGTCAATCGTTCTTTCATTTTCTCTTTCTTGCTTCCTTTCTGTTTTTGCGTTCGCGTTTTTTCTTTTTCCATTGCTTGTGGGTAAGTCCGCAACGCTTAACGCCTTTTTTGATCTCGTCGGGATAAGGTGATTTGCCGAAAAGCATTCTTGTGTACGGTGAATCGAAATCAAACAATGTCATTAAATCACCTCGCGATGTTTATCCCAATAATACGGATCGCCCCTATATCCGTTGACCGCCCAAAAAAGATATTTTTGCCAACACTCGACACAATCGCATTCGGCTTCCTCGCCCTTTTTGCAAAGATACATTCTGTTGTCGGGAGGGCATTGGTCATTAAGAATCATAAGAGCGAGTTGAAATATACCCTCTTTAGCCATCTTCTTTTCTCTCTCCGTAACTGCAAAAGTGATTAGGTTCAACCTTGTAGATTTCGCCATTTGTGTTGCACCCTAAATATCTCTCAAAGTTGAAATTTTGATATTCGTCACAATGCTTGCAATCCTTACACCGCACCACTTCCTCAACATCGGCATCGTCTGCTTCTTCCAAGAGCAGCAACACTTCATCAATGTCACATACAGTACATCTGTTGTGCTTGCACCTGTCACAATGTGCCCCTCTGATCTGCGCTATGATCGAATCAATCTCTATATATCGCATATTACTTTCTCCTTTTCATTTTTTTCTTTGTTCTATCAACCCGGTTTATGATGTAATCGTCCACCACTTGCTCTGTTCTGCGAGCTTTAAGGATTGCCTCTTTTTTTAGGCGTTCTTTCTCGCAACGGTCGTGGTGGCGTTTACAAGTCGAATGGCAACCCACGTGTCTTTCTTCGCAATCCTTGCAGGAATCTTCTGTTTCACGATACGACATATTCTTAACCTCTCAGCACAGCTCCGCACTCGCGGCAATATTTACTTGTTTCAGCTATACGTGTTTTGCATCGGCTACAAAGTGTTTTTTTATTGCCTTTTTTGGTTTTCGTAGTTATCCGTTCGCCGCCGCCACGTTCAAAGCGTTTCTTGCCGGGAGTGGTGTAGAAATCGTCGCCCAAGCGCAACTCTATGCCGCGATCCGTACATTCTTGCAACAGAGCGTCGAGACCGCCTTCTTCGCCGTAGCCGTTTATAACCTCGGCGAATCCTTCGACGAAACGTTTTGATTCCTCGTTCGTTTTGGAGAAATCGTCGAGCAAAAGTAAACCCGTCGCTATGCACAGACGTAAAGTATTGTTTGTGATAGCGTCGTTTCGGTTTTTAGTTATTTTTTTGTCTAACGCTCTCATTTCTTTTCCTCCGTTAAATAAAGCAATACTCCCTCAACGGAAAACATAACGAAAAGCGCAATAAACAGACTTTGCCAAGCTCCGTCCATTAAGGGCGCAATCAGAACGAGTGCGCCGAAATACGAGAGGACACCTGCGAGAGTGATTAATATAGTTTTCATCGTCCTGTACTCCCGAAGCCACCGCTTCCTCTCTCTGTGTCGGCGAGTTCGTCAACGCGTTCAAGTTCGGGTGTGAGGATAGGGAGAATAACGAGCTGTATTACCTTATCCCCCCGTTTGAATTTACGATTTCTCCACGAGAAGTTGTATAGTTTCACAACAATGCTCCCGGTATAGCCTGCGTCGATAACACCTTCGCCCGTTAAATCGTTTTTAACGTTCAAGCCACTCTTGGATTTTAGGAACCCAACGTGTCCTTCGGGAATTGCTATATGTACTCTTGTATCAATAACTGCTTTAGGCTTCCAAAAACAAAGCCACGACGGACAGACAAAATCGATTGGTGTGCGTAAATCAAGTCCTGCATCTGTGGGATGCGCTCTTTCAGGGAGGAACGCGCCCTCATCAAGTTTTACTTTCATAATTTACTCCTTTATTAAATTTGCTCTGACGAGCGCAGCAGGTACGGGCGGTGTCACGGCGTTTCCGCATCTCGCTACTTGCTTACTTTTGGGGTATGGTTTTCCGTCTACCTCCATATCAATGATGTAATCTTCGGGGAAGCCTTGAGCGTTAAACAGTTCTCTCGGCTGAAGCATACGCATTTTTATGTCGGTAATTATGTATTCTTCGCCGTGGATAGTCACAACGGCGAAACGGTCTTTTGTTGTAATTGTGTCGAGGGGTGCATCGACGGCTTTGGGTTGACCGTTTGAAAAATATTTCACAAGGAACGCCTGCACCTCTGCGTGATGCGCTCCACTGCAAGAGACTGTTGTAAGAGGTTCGTCAACAGATTGACCGTCCATATTGTTTCGCATCGTCAGAATGTGAGCAGTTACCAAACTGTTGTGATCTTTCGCAGTAACGGTACCAAGCGGTTCATCCACCGAGCTGCCGGAGCCTTGATAGTTACCGCCGTAGTTCTTCATTATGTTAGCCACCGACAAAGCATATCGAGGCGACGTGTCAACCGTCATAAGAGGTTCAGAAAGTTCTTGACCTCTGACTTCACTTTCGGACGTTTCGGAGTGGTATTGTATCAGCGTCGGAGCGACAACCCCGAATCTCTGCGCTCCAGGCATTACAGTGTCAATCGGTCTGTCAAGCTCTTGACCTTTGCTGTTTTGGTTGAACGTCGTGAGAATCGGCGTTGCGAGATAGTGTTTTCCACTCGACACGACCGTGCCAAGAGGTTCTTCGACACTGTTTACACGAGGTTCCTGCCCTTTGCGTTCGCCATAACCGATAGGAACGATTGTAGGCGCAACCACATAATTTCTGTTCCCGGTAGTAACGGTCGGAAGTGGAGAATCTGCACTCGCTCCGTTGTTATTGGTGTTGTTGCACATAATCGTAGGTGTTACGACGTAGTGGCTGTTCACTCCCGTAACGGTGGATAGAGGTCTGTCGATGCTTTCGGGTTCGTTATCAAATTTGTAATGAATGATAAACGGCTCGGGATTATCAATAACGAATTTCTGTATGCCCTTTGCTATTCTTCGGAGAGTGTTTTCGGCAAGGGGTTTATCTCTCTCGAATATGCTCTTTGCAGGGATAGACCAATCTATGCACTCTGCTGCGGTGCGGTAGGGAAGAAGTGTGCCGTCCTTGACTTTGGGATTGCGTTTATCTCCGTGTGTCGGTTCGGGCCATGCAATCGGTTCACCGTCACAACGGGCAATCATATAAAATCGTGTTCGAGTGGTCGGCGCACCGAAGTCGCAAGACTTGAGTTCTCTGTGCTGAATGTCATATCCGAGACCGCGTTCACAAGCGATTGCTATGTCAGAATCCTCGGAAACTCCAAGGGCTTCGCACATCTCTCGAAACGCAGGATTTGTTCGGGATAAACCGACCGACAGAGCAGCGATGAAACCGTCAAACGTTTCTCCCATTCGCTCCTTGATAGGTTTGTTATCCTCTCCAAGCGGTCCCCAAGTGACTATCTCGGGTACGTTTTCCATCATCAGAACGCGAGGACGGACGAGATAAGCCCATCGTATAACTACCCAAGCAAGTCCTCGGATTTTCTTATCGACGGGTTTACCGCCCTTCGCTCTACTGAAATGCTTGCAGTCGGGAGAAAACCACGCTAACGCTACCGATTTTTCACCGCAAGCCTCTATGGGGTCTACCTCCCATACGTCCTCACAATAATGCTTCGTAGTGGGATGATTTTCTTTGTGCATCGCAATGGCATCAGGATCGTGGTTGATAGCAATATCGACACTTCTGCCGATAGCCATTTCGATGCCCGTTGAAGCTCCGCCGCCACCTGCGAAATTATCTACAACAAGTTCGTTCTCTAACATATTTGCTCCTTTAATCTATCTCGGCAGTCCTATAACCGCCGCATACACACGCTTCACAATAGTTGTGAGCGTCTATTTCGTAATACTCATCGCCCTCGTAGATTTCCGTTCCGCACGCTTCGCAGTCATCGAAAATCGGTGGCTCGGGTGCGTTGGGGCAACCTTGAGGGCATACTGATTGTCGGCAAACAGTACACAAGGGTATCACTCCTTTTAGTTAATCCACTTGATATTTGTAGGTCCATAATGACCTTTTTGCCATACAAACCACGCATAGGCGACCATAGACGTGCCGGAGAAGTCGCCGTTCTTACCGCATTGTAATCGAGCTGAACTAACATACACAGTTTGAGGGGGGGTATTGCGGAACAAGTCTCGCCTTCCTTTACCTTCGAGGAAAGTGAGTTTCAAGAACATAGCAATCTTCGTTCCGTCTGCTGATATTTTCAGAGCGTGTTCAATAAACTCTTTGGCGTATTTGTAAGGTGGATTTGTGATTATATCTGCGCCCTGAATGCGTGTATAACTAAAGAAGTCGACTCCGCCTTTGCCGTAGCCACGCTCGATTAAATCAGTAGAAAATACATCATAGCCGTGTGCTTTCAACACTTCGGAGATGTGACCCTCTCCGCAAGCAGGTTCGACGATTTTATCACTGAACCGTTCTTGCTCCAATAACAACTCAACCGCTTTAGGTTCTGTTGCGTAATAATCGTTTTCTTCGGCATCTTTGCTCCGCAGGTTGCAATTTCTTACGCTTGCGTTGCCAACCCAATCTTTCATTTGCCGTACCTCCTGACCAACCAAAATAATAGCCCGATGGCAGAAATAAAACCTGCCAAAAATCCAAGCCAAAACGTGTCTATGTACATCCGCTCACAATCTCCTTTGCTCTTTCTATGTCGCCCTTTTCCAAAGCCCACCGAACACGGTCGATAGTCGTAGCGAGTACGGCGTTCCGTTCGCTACGCTCTTGCACCATATCTCGGAGCTTTTCGTTTTGGGCGTGTAATATTTTTGCATCTTCGGGAATATCCTGTCGGTCAATCCCTATGAAAATATTGATTAACTTTCGGCAGTTCGGGCAGTCGCACTTATAAATTTCGCCTATGTATTTCTGCAATCGTTTGTTGATCGCTTGGTGTTGCTCTACGACTTTATAACTGTTGCTCAACTGTCCGTATGCCACCATAATGCGTTGTTTCTCTCGCTTGGCGCGTTCTCGGTTCACTGTGCCGTTTCGGAAGTTGGAGTAGAGTTCACGGAGTGTGAGAAACAACAACTGCTCAGGCAGTGATAACCCGTCGGGGAGTTCGCCGCCTTCGGATGCGAGGCGTTCTAACTGTTCGGCACTAATCATCAACGCCTCCCGAATGCCAAGTACAGCACTCCGCTAATTGTGCCGTAGCCTGCCATTACTACCCAAAATCGCCAAGTGTCGGGTCCAAGTCCTACGCCACCGAGCAATATACCGACGAAGAGAGCAAGCACTGAATTGAATAAAAAAATCATCTGATTTCCGCCAACCTCTCAATCAGTTTGTCAACGATTACGATTGCATCCTCGAATCGCATACCGTTATGTAATCCACCGCGCAACATCGAGTTCGTGTTGCATCCGTAAACCACCGCTTTCAAGGCGAGGATTTCTTCCTCTGTGGGTTTCATTTCTTCATAAATCTGCTTGTAACTTTTAGCCATTGTTTGCTCCTTCCACGATAGCCAACGCATCACTCACGGAACGAGCCACACCTGCGCGGCATCCGTATCGAGTCTGCATTACTTCGATGAATTTTAATTGTTCGGCGGTTGGTCTGCCTTTCTCGTTTTTGATTTCGAGGAACGCAATTTTTCCGTCCTTGATAGCCGATATGTCACTTCTGCCCTTTACTGCGCCGGTGCTGAAATATGAAATTCTATCAAGTTCGGCTTTGAGCTGCGGACACAACCGCTTGATTTTATCCATCAACTCTTTCGGGACCAAGTAACCGCTACCGACGTTTATGCGTTCGGTGTAATAACCGAGTTCGGATAATTTAAGCCGTATACTGTTTTGAACGTCCGCTTCTGTCATAATCCCAACAACCACCTCTGCTTATCGTATTTCTTTGGTATATCGACCCCGTGTGCCGTAGCATAACGGAAACACCACGGAAACTTATATCCTTTGAGTTTTTGAAACTCTCTGATTTCTTCCCACGTTTTCAACTCGACCTCTGCGACGGGCGTGTTTTTCAAGTTCTCTGTCCGTTGCAGTTCCACCAAATCAACCTCAACGGTCTTTTTGTCGGTCTTACGGATCTCCGTAGTCGCTACGGCCCCGCAGTAGGGACATTTAGCAAGTGTAGGGGGGTAAACGGAAAAACACTCCTTACACTCCCTTATCTTGACGATGTTCTCTTGCTTGTGTTTCGGCTCCAAGCTCCACTCTCGCTCATCATCGGGCAGTCCGTGTCGGTAACAGTTTCCAACGTGGTCTATGATTATCGCCGTTTTATTCGGCATATATCTCATAGAACGCATTGACTGTTGGATGAACAGAGTCAAGCTCTGCGTAGGTCTTAACAACACCACACATTCGCAGTCAGGCACGTCCAACCCCTCGCCGAATAATTCGCAGTTGCACAATATCTTTACCTCGCCACTCCTAAAACCCTCTATGGCTTTCTCTCGCTCGATTTTAGGGGTGTTTCCGTCAACGGCAAGGCAACTATATCCCTCGGCAGAAAATCGCTCTGCGGTCATTTTGGCGGCTTCTACGGTGGCACAATAAACTATCGTTTTCTTGCCCTCCGCAAGCCGTTTCCACTGCTTGACGGTATCGCCGTAGATTTCCTTGTTCTGCATCAACTCCGCAACCTCATCTTGCTTGAACTCACCTGCGACGGTGTGCAAGTGCGAGGTGTCTGCGAGTTTCACAGAGTAATATTTATACGGCGCAAGGTAATGATTTTCGATAAGCCATTGAGTGCTTACCGAGGTGATTAAATCGGTATACACCTCGCCGAGACCACCCTTGTTTAAGCGCAAGGGCGTGGCGGTGAAACCTAAACGAACAACATCGTGATAATAGTCGTAGATTTTTCGGTATGTATTCGCGGTGCTGTGATGTGCCTCGTCGGTTATGATTAAGTCATAGTCGGGGAGTTTGCCGAGCCTACGGCTGACAGTCTGCACCATAGACACATCACAGAGCGACATATCAACACCGACCTTGCGGAACGTGTTTGCGATCTGCTGACACAGTTCCTTGCGATGCACCAAGAACAACACTCGTCTGCCCTTGTCGGTCGATGATTTTGCTATGGAGCCTTGAATGACACTCTTGCCACCGCCGCAGCCAAGCACAGCGACAACGGCTTTGTGTCCGTTCCGTAACGATAAACGGATTTTGTCAATCAACTCGCTTTGGTAGGGGCGAAGTTTCATTTAATCACTCCTTTCGCTTGGGGAGTTCAGCGAAACCGAACTCCCCGCCAAACAAATTTACTTTAACGATTTAAAACGGCAACTCGTCGTCGTCAGCGAGAACTTCAACACCGCCACCCGTTACAGATGCTTTGCCAGGGGTGTCTTGCCAAGCAGGGAGGTTATCGACCTTACTGCGAGAGAGGAAATAACTCACCTTTGCAGTGTTCTCTCCGTTGTAGGGTTCGTGCTTAACACGACAGCCGCCGACCTTGCCGACCCACGAGTTGAAGTTCATATTGCCGGGAGTGATGCCGAACGAGTCGAAAATCTGTCCCAAACGTTGGTTTGTGATTTTTGCATTGTCGGGCATAAACACGAGGTAAAACCACAAGCTCGAACTATGACCGCTTACGTCAAGCGTCAACACGAGCATATCGTTGCCGTTTGACGACGTTTTTTCTTCTGCGCTTGCGATGCGAACTCTGTGATCGCCGACGGGGATAGGTGCAAAACTGTTTTCTTCGTAGTCTGCTGCGTTGAAATTCCAATTGATTGCCATTGTCCTGTCATCCTCTCTTGATTGCTATTGCAAGTTGAAATGCTTGTTCTTCGGTGAAACCTGCGTCCATAAAACCGTACATAGACTGTTTTATCTTCTCGCCAAGTTCTTTCGATTTGGTGCGGAGATCCTTTTGTTCTTTTTGTTCGTTTTTCTTCTCGCTATCGAGAATTGCGGCGGCAAGAAGCGCGCCAATAATGTCGTTGTCTTTCATTTGTTTTTCCTCCGAAAATTATTTATTTTCATCTAAATAAGATGCTTGTAAATCGGCGCAGTGTAAGAGAACACCCAACGGGTATTTGCTCCAAGCACCACTCAAAGCATAACTGCCGCCTTTGACGGATTCATCGAAGCCGCCCATGTGCCAACGGATAGCCATTGCTTCTTCCTCTGTGAGTTTCATAAACTGCGAGATTATCCACACAGATTTCTCGCCGTGTCCGTAGGGACACTTATCGTCGATTTCGTAACCAAAATAATCTTCCCATTCGGGTTTGCCGTTAGGGAGAGTTCGACCGGTTTTGCGCGATTTCTTTACCGATACATAGAAGTTTGCCTTGCATATATCGTGGAGCAGAGCAACTATTGCTATTGTTTCCATATTTGCGTCTGTCGGTTCTGCTACCAAACGCTTGAACACGTTTACGCTATGCTCGACCAAACCGCCCACGTATGCGCCGTGAAAACGATGGGATGCAGGTGCATCGAAGAAGTCTGTGCCGTATATGTAGTCCAAAAGTTCTTCCGCACCGTCGCGTTTGATATGCTCTTGGTAGAGCTTTACGAATGTATCTTTCACAGCCACTTTCTCCACTGACCTGCGAAGTTTCTGTTGATGTGCCTTAAACCTGCTCGTCTCATATTCGCACGAGCTATACTGCGGTAGTGTTTACGCATATTCGATTACTCCTTTCCGCTAAAAATATCTTCGGGCAGACAAGTCTTGCGACAGTGGAGTTGGTCTTTTGCGTAGAGTGTAGGTGAACCTTCGAGGTGGTAATACCAACGCTTTTTGCCGTCCTTTTCTGCCGTATTGATGTACGCCACGATGTTGCAGAGACCGAGGAAGTTGTCGAGTATTTTCATCGGGAGTTTCGGCGCAACGCGCATAGCTCTCTGTCCGTCGGGCAATGTGATTTCGTCGGCGGTGTGCCAAGCAGTAAAAATCACGTTGCAATCGACCTGACCTGCGGTACGAACGAGTCGTTTGAGGTTTTGATATACGAGCATATACGCTTGGCGCATATCCTTATATCTGCCCGAGGCATCGAGTTCGAGGATAGCCATATCAAACAGATCGCTGACGTTATCCACGATGATAGTGTCGTACTTCTGCGAAGCAACGGCGTTCTCGAACTGTTGATTGAAATTGTTTTGCGGTTTGTTAGTAGTAGGGTCTTTATCCATCCAATGCTCAATGATTTGAACATCGAGGTTAGGTCTCTCAAAGTTGTTGAGAACGACCTGCGAGTTGTCGGAGCAGAGCAGAAGATTTCTGCCGCGCTTGCCGACTTTGACGAGGGTGGAGTTTACAGTTTTTCCACCGCCCGACTGACAGTAAATAAGTGCGTTTGCCATAGTTAATTTTCTCCTTTTATTTTTATTTGTTGATTACGTCTGCGATACCCTCCATCACATACAGAGCGCAGGGAAGGGCTATCCCATTTCCCCATAACTTATACATAGCGGAATCGGTTTGAAGTTTGTTGTACCAAGTGAGCATCTGCTTCTTGGTGTAATCTCTGACTCGTCTGCCGTTGATTTCTGCGTGAGTATTCCGAATATTGAGCCAAAATTCGTATTCTTCGTCTGTGAAATCATCCTTGCAGTCGATGTGTCCCCAAACATCGGGGAAACCTTGCAAACGAGCGCATTCGGTTGGCGTAAGTCTGCGAACGATGTAACGAGGTTCGGTGAATATTGCAACCACATCTCGTTCCTTGCCCTCTCTCATTCCGCACCCTTTAAAATATGAAGCGTCGAGAGTTCCTGCCTTTTCACCGTTTATGCCGTATGCCACCGCACTCGGTCCCTTTGCTACGATAGTTGGGTTTGTCCCATCCTCGTATGTCTGCGGTTCATATAGAGCGTTCTTCCCTTGGTTGAAAAACGCACGGTCAATAGCGATAGCAGGCGCACCGTCGTGAGTGCAAGCGAGTGTTGGAGATATATCCTCGGTCACACTTGCGGAGGATTTGCCCGCGCCTTGGTCTACTGCATACACAACCGCAGGACGGTCAATCGTGTTCAGCGTGTAGGAAATGTCCTCTTTCCACCCTTTGCCGTTGCAACCTGCGGCATCGGCTCGGTCGATGCCGTTGCCTTGTAAGCAATAAACGACCAACTCGTTTGCCCTTGCCTCTCCCGTGTCGAAAGTGTTGAGAGTGTTTGCCACCTCTGCGTGTTTCCAAGTGGTAGCGTCGTCCGCAGTAGCAGCTCGGTGGCTTTTACAGAACGGTTCAATCACCATCGGTACATTGCCGCCGCCTGTTCCCATTCGTTTCGCAAGCGTTTGTGATTTGCCGCTTTCGTCTATCTTGACTCGGCTATCGTGCGGATGATTTTCTACGGCATAAACCGCACAAGGGATGTGTTCCGCATCAGACCTACTTGCTCTGATTGTCTTTGCCTTATTGCCGGTTAGTGCTTGATTGTATACGTCGAATCCGTAGCACGTTCCCTCTCTATCATCTGCTCCAATGCTTCCTTCAACATCGGTTGTAACTCCTTGCCACGCCGTTCGGCTCTCCGAAGAATACCCTCGCAAGCTCTCGCGCTCAAATAGTATTTGCCGGGCGCGTTGACCTCCAAGATCGAGGACAAGGTATATCCTTCTTCGTCTTTGAGCCGTTCGGATGTGTTGAGCGTCGAAAACTCTGTAAGCAAGACTCCATCCGTTTCCGCAGTAACTATCTGCGTATGCCCATCCTTTCTTTGGAACGTCAGGCATAACGGCTTTCGGCTCGACGATTTTGATAAGTTCTTCGAGGACCGACCTGAAATCTTTTCCTGCGTTCGACGAGAATGCACCCGGCACGTTTTCCCATACGGCGAATTTCGGATAATTTCCATTAGTTGCTTCCCTCATCTCTTTGATTATTCTGACAGCTTCTATAAAAAGTGCAGACCGTTCATCATTAAGCCCCTTTTGCAATCCCGCCACGGACAATCCTTGACACGGACTACCAAAGGTGATGATGTCAACGGGTTCAACGTTTGCACCGTTGACGTTGCTGATGTCTCCTAAATGTTGCATACTCGGGAGACGGCTTTTTGTTACTGCTATCGGGTATGGCTCAACCTCGGATGCCCACACGGAACGAAAACCGCACATAGCACCCGCTAAAGGAAAACCGCCCGAACCGTCAAATAGACTACCGATAGTAATGCTCATAGCGTTTCTCCCTTACTTTTTGATAAGCGAAGCAAACTGTATTTAATTGTTTCGCGGTTTAAATCGTGAAAGCAAACCGCCTAAAAAATTTTGCCCTCCATAAGAGCGAGTTCTTTGTTACTGAATCCGACCCGCTCGAAGTCTATCGGGCCTTTGAGTTTCTTGACCGACCGACAATACGGACACACGCCGCAGCCGGGTGCCTCGATCTCGCCGTTCTTGTATGCGATGAAACGAGGCATATTTTTTTCCACATCGGCAAGGCACTCGTCCAAACGCCAACGTGGAATATGTATTACTTCAATATCAGTAACGTCCTCTTTGGTGGCTACTGCGAGATATGTAGGTAATTTCTGTTTGTTCTTCTTGCGGTTAGCCGAGTGTTCGATTTCGGAGTAGATTGCCATTTGAAGATCGTACATCCAATGCTCTACGAAAGACTTTCCCATTATGCGTTCTAACGACCGCATCACCTTGAGGTCAACAATCTTATCGTCGGGGTGGTAGGAGTCAATCTTTATCTTCCAATCGGCACCGAATAGTTTTGCCGTCTTAATAACTTGCTTCTTGCCCGACATATATTCCATAAACACTTCGTCCGCTTCTATGCGTTCGATAATCTGTTCCGCTTGGATATAGTCGGCTTTGAGTGTTCCGTCTTTTTTGAATATTTCGGGGTGTTCCTCTTTGAACTTATCGAGTGTCCCTTCAAAATAAGCATCCACATAACTGCCGACAAGTAATGCCGTTGTCATAGGTTGCTTGTACTCTCCGCGAATTTCTGCCATTGCTCTCGCAGGGCAATCGAGGAAGGTCTTGTATTGCGAAACACCGAAATACTTTTGGCTCATCTCGGTCGAAAAATAATTATCCGCCGTTAGTCTTGCCATTTCGCTTCTCCTTTTCTTTCAGAACGCCCTCGGCTGCCTTTGCGATCCGCTTCATACGCCGTTCGCGTTCCTCTTGTGTGATGTCGGGTCTGTGGACCCTTACGATGATTTCTGTCATATCACCGCTCCTTTTGTCGAAAAATGTTGCATTTTATAGAACATTTGGGCATAAAAAATAAAGGTGCAAATCTTGAGGGTCAATCTCAAGAATGTCGATGATAGACACCATATCGTCCGCGTCAAACTCGATTTGGTTGTTCATTCTGCGGGAAAGCCATTCGGGAGCCTTGCCCAAAGCCTCGCAAAACGCTTTTTGGGTGCCAAACTTTTCGACAATGCGACCTTTAAGTTTGCTGAAATCCTTCGCCATAATCAGTATTCTCCTTTCGTTTGAATGTTGCGTTTTATGCAACAACGCTATATTAGCATAATATTTTTGGCTTGTCAATAGGTTTTGTTGCATTTTTTGCATTTTTATCTTGAAATGTTGCATTTTATGTGCTACAATGTTTCTACAACAAGGAGGTGCATATAAATGGCAAAAACGGAAAGAGTAGCAGAATTGCGCGATAGACTGACCGAAGCTCTTAAAATCAGAGGGATGAAAGCGATAGATTTGAGCGAAAAGCTCGATATATCGAGAGGAACTATCAGTTATTATATGTCGGGTAAATCCTCGCCTAAAGCCGATAGGTTGAATCTCATAAGCCAAGCATTGAATGTTAGCGAGGCGTGGTTGCTCGGTTACGACGTTCCCATGGAGAGAACGACCGAACAAAAAAAGAACGACAACATCGTGAGATTTGTCGCTCAAATGAGAAAAGAAAACAATTTCTATAATATAGTTTCTGAATTAGCCGAATTACCGCCTGAACAATACGCGGTCGTCGAGGCGATGATTTTAACTCTCCGCAAGAAGTAATTTGTAAACGAGGTCGAGTAAATCAGGGTCTTTGCATTGTTGTACAAGTTCAATAATTTGGTCGATAGCGGACATAGGAGCATCACCCTTTAAGAAAGAATAGAACAAGTGTTCCGACAATTATTATAAATCAAACCATTCAAAAACACTACAAGAATATATTGGCAAAGGAGCAGAAAAATGTATAGACAGATAGAGCTATTGGGTTTAACGCCCGAAGAAATATTATGCTATTTGCGGAAATCGCAATCGGATGACCAACTAATGACAGTCTCCGAAGTCCTCGCAAGACACGAGAAAGACCTTGACGAATACGCCGAAAAATTCCTCGGCGGTAAAGTTCCCGAACACAATAAGCATCGTGAAATCGTTTCGGGAGAGACGATTGAGGGCAGAAGCGAAATGCTCCAAATATTGAAGAAAATTGAGTCGCCGAAAATCAAGGCGGTTCTCGTAAAAGAGTGTTCTCGTTTGGGTCGTCCTGACCTTGAGGAAATCGGTAGATTGTCAAAACTATTCCGCTTCACTAACACGTTAATTATCACGCCACAAAGAATTTTTGACCTACGCGACGAGTACGATAGGGAAGCGTTCGAACGCGAAATGATGAGGTCGAACGATTACCTCAACTTCGTAAAGAAGGTGCTACGAGCAGGCAGAGAGCGTAGCGTCGCTGACGGATGCTACATCGGAAGTGTACCGCCGTATGGGTTTGATAAAACAATCGTTATGGACGGAAAAAGCGAATGCCCCACCTTGAAAGAAAACAAAGAACAAGCCGATGTTGTCCGTATGATATTCGATATGTACGCAAACAAGAATATGGGACGAACATCAATTTGCGTTTATCTCGATAAAATCGGTGTCAAGCCAAAGAGCGGAAAGGCTTGGTCTGCATCTGCTATAAGAGAGATCCTCACGAATGTTCATTACATCGGGAAAATCAAATGGAATTGGCGTCCCGGCGTTTCCATTGTTGAGAACGGAGAAGTAATAAAAAAACGCCCGCAAGCCAACGTAAAAGAATATATGGTGTTCGAGGGCAGACACAACGGTATCGTTTCCGAAGAATTGTTCAACGCGGTGCAAGACAAGCTCGGCAGAAACCCTCGTGTAACAAAAAACAACAAAGTGAGAAACCCGTTTGCTACTCTGTTATACTGTGGAAAATGCGGAAAGACGATGACGTTGCAAGTTCATCCCGCAAAAGATGGGAAAATGAAATGCGCCCCTCGATTGACTTGTTTACGTCAATCTCGCTGCGGGATAGGTTCTTGCACTTATGACGAAGTTATGGAGCGTGTATGCGAAGTTTTGGCGCAGTGTATAGAGGACTTTGAAATTCGTCTAAAAAACAACGAGGGTGATTCTGTGAAACTACACGCACGTTTGGTGAAAAACCTCGAACAGAAATTAAAAGACTTGGAAGCAAAAGAACTCTCGCAATGGGAAGCGCAAGCTCACCCTGACCCATCGCAACGAATGCCCGCAGAAATATTCAAGAAGTTAAACGAAAAACTGTTGCAAGAAAAAGAAGAAGTCCGCGAGGCTCTGTGCAACGCTTACGAATCTATGCCCGAACCCGTGGACTATGAAGAAAAAATTCGTATGTTTTCCGACGCTCTCGAAGCGTTGAAAGACCCCGATGTGGAGCCAATCGTAAAAAACGAATTGCTGAAAGCGTGTATTGACCGCATAGACTATTATAGAGAAAGACCACAGAGAAAGCAACCTGCGAAGGGAAACGGAACGTTCCCGATGATTGCTACTCAATGGTCTAACCCACCAATAGAACTCGACGTGAAATTGCGGGTTTAATTTTATCCCCACTACCTCTAACATCGACGAGCCTATGAACCTGCCCGTCGATGTTAATGGTACTGTCTAACGCTCGTATTCACGGGCGTTTTTCTGTTGTGTAGAACGAGATTTTGCGTTGGCGAGCAGGTCATCGAGGCTCTTACCGCTACGGATATACCTCTCGATTTCGTACTCCATCTGCGCCTTTTGATTTTCAATATACTTCAACTGTCGATAGTCTTTCTTCAAGCGTTCCTCTTGCTCGGTGAGGTTTTGGATCTTCCGCTTTGCGAACTCGTCCTCTCTGCGTGAGTAGTATGCCAAACCTTGACGAACTTCCGCAAGTTCGATACCAACCGCTTGGATTCTCGCTTGCAGTTCAGACGGAGTACGGATGCCTTGTTCCTCTGCGTAGCGCATCGCATCGTAGGACGCTTGCAACTGTTTGTTCGTTCCCCAATAGACCTTCTCGTTTTCAGTTTGCTCTTTGCCCGAGATATAAATATATTCCTCGTTCGTCACCACGAGATAGAGCAATTCAAACATCAACTGAATGAGTGGCTTGCGGTAGCCGTCGTCATTGTAAAGGCGCACCGCATAATACTGTCCGTTCCGCTTGAACTGTTCCTGCCAATAATAAATACGAGCCGCCTTCAATTCTTTCTGCCGTTCTGCAATCAGGACGGCTTCTGCTTTTTCTGCCGCCTTCTTATCTTTGGCGCGGATGAAATCGTTGTGCGTTGCCACCCACTGCTCGTAGGAACTCTGCTTCTGTCCTTCCGCTATGACTACGCCCTCTTGCTCCTTGAGCCATTCGCCAAACTCGTCCGTGGTGCGCTTCTGCGCGTAAATCGTAACCTTGCCAACACAATCACGAACGAACGCTTCGTACTCTTTATCGTTGCACCGCAGGGCGGGGTTGTCGATGATAGACAACCCATAACCCACGCAGATACGATTGAGTTCTTTTTGCAATTCGGCACGTTTGTTTTTGTTGAGGCACAGTTTCCGGGAACCGTCTTTGGAGAAATTCGATACGAGGATATGAGAGTGGTCGTTGTCGGTGTTGTAGTGGCGGTTGGAGATGGCGTAGAAGTCCTTTAACAAATCACTCTCGCAGAGACGGTCGGCAATTTCGCACTGTAAATCATAAGAGACGTTTTCTTCGGGAGGAAACGAGAGGAAGATATGTTCTGCGATGGTCGGGACCTTGCCTTCAGCAAGGCCCGACTCTCTCGCACCGCACTTCTTCTGTCTGTATAAATATTCGCTCGTTCTGAATTGTTCGATAGCCACCTCGGGATTGCCCGAACAGCCGTTGTGTCCTCTTGAGTAAAGCCGTTCAACGGAGTGTTCACCACGGATGTATGCGGCAGCCGCCACAAGCCCGTCAGGTGGAAGATTTTTGTCGGGGTTATTGTTGTACTTCACAACAGATGAAAGTGTCGCCTTAATGCTCTTGTTAGCGAGTGTTGCCATTCCTACGCACCTCCTTGAGTGCTTCGGCAAGCGTCTGTTCCAACGCGGTCATTCGGTCGAGCAGTTCGAGAATTTCCGTTTCGTAGATTGCCTTGTTCCGAAGGACTGTCGTTGCGATCCGATTGATGCTCTGCGCTATGCCCGACAACACTTCAACACATTGCATCAACGCAGTAGGCGAGTTCTCCGTCCTCTGCAAAGCCTTCTTCTTCAGGTATGCCGAAATACTCATCCCATCGGCTTTTGCAAAGCCACAAATCATATCCTTCTCCGTCTGCGTAACTTCCGTTTTCATAATCATAGCAATACCTCCAATGCAATCCTGCCGCCGTTTTTGTTAGTCCGTACAAACACTTTCTGATTGCGATTGAACTGCTACCTACCGCTCTTGCGGCGGCAATAGCCGTGGGGTAAATTGCACCCGTTTCAACGCACTCGATTTGATGTTTTTCTCGCTTGTGTTCGTTGCCAAGCACGCGCCGGGAGTGGAGCATATTTTCGCTATGCGTACACCACTCCAAGTTCGATGCGTGGCAGTTCATCTTGTTGCCGTCCTTGTGATTGACCTCGGGTTTATTCTCGGGGTTCGGGATAAATGTTTCTGCCACGAGCTTGTGAATGCTTTTAATTTTTCGTCCGTCCGTGTTGTAGAGGGCAACAATCTGATAACCATTCGAGTCGAAGAACGGTTTGAGAATTTTGCCCGTCTTATTGTTTTTGACCTCACCATTGATTGACACACTGTAATTGGGATAGCCGTTGATTTGTTTCCACATAGAGACCGCTCCTTTCAAAAATATATTTGCTTCTAATTTTTATATACTGTCTTTGTTTTTTATTTCCCAAACGAATTTTATTTTTATAGGAAAGAACTTGAAAATAAACGTACCGTTTATTTATTTCGTGGGGCCTACCCCACACCCTTGACCCCTTCGGGGAAAAAAGAAAAGGAACGGCTTATGCCGTTCCTGTGTATGCTGCGGTCAAGGTGTCTTTACCTGCCTTGCCATCTTCTTCAAGTCCAAACTGTTTTTGGAGCGTCTTTGTTGCGTGTTCGGTGTTCTTGCCGAACTTGCCGTCGGGGGTAATTTCTTTGCCGTCCGCACCTTTGATACCACGACCCTTGAGCGCGTACTGATATGAACGAACGTCCTCGCCCGACATACCATTCTTGAGCAATCTGAAACCGATGTTGAACTCGCTCTTGATGATTGCAAGACCGAAATATTCTGCGATGACTTTCGCCTCTGCCCTTGCGAGCTTGTCAAGGTTACTGTCGGACATCAGCCACTTTGCGCTTGCTTCGTTGGTATGGAAAGAATGTTCCATTATATAATACAGAGGGCAACCGACCTTTCGCGCATAGAACATTACACTGTAATAGTCCCATTTGCCCTTGGTGCTTTGCCTTGTTTTTATCTTGCCGGGAACACCCATACACTCGGCTACGGCATCGGCTAAACGCTTCGCCAACTCGCTTGCGTTGTTCCAATCATCGTGGGCATAGAAAGCGGTAGCGCGATCTACGCTCTCCATATCGCAAGCATCAGAGTGCAGAGAGAGGAACAAATCATATCCCTTTGCACTCTTGCCACGCTTTTGAAGCGAGAGGTCTTTCTCTTGTTTCGGTCTCGTTGTATCGACCTCAAAGCCGTACTGTTCGAGATATTTCTGCAAGAGCAGATGCAGTTTCCACATCTGCTTCGCTTCATAATACTGCGGATATACGGGGCTTTGATTACAATTGCCGTAATGACCTGCGTCGAGCATTGCTTTAGGCATCTTCGCCACCGTCCTTTTTCAACTGCTTGTAAATTTGGTTTGCGCCGGTCGCAGCCAATCCCGACACAATACCTACCGCAATGGCGGTAATATAATCGCTCGCAGGGAAGTCGGGCATAATAATATACCCCACAAAACCTAATACGGCTCCTGCGGTGCCACTGATAATAGGCAACCACTTATTGTCGAGAGAGGTTGCTTTGATTGCTTGTGCGACAAGATAACAGATAACAGTTATTGCCGCTACACTTGCGATTCCAAAGTCCATAATAAGTTCCTCCTTGTATATTGAATGGTTATTTATTCACCGCCACGAATGACGGTTTAAGAAACGACTTCCCAACTTGTAACCTTTTCGTAAATTTCATCAATGAAACTGTTACCTTTTAGAGCTTTGTACGCTTCATAAAG
>JAGBRZ010000140.1 GCA_017632155.1 Clostridia bacterium | reverse complement strand
TTACGAAACATTCCAGGAAGATTTCAATCAGAAATTCATCCCTCAGGATATCCGCACCATCCGTTATGAAATGCTCAATCACATCTCCCGCCCCAAGCTTGAGCCCATCACCTTTGCCACCTACTGCTTCGAAGGCGAGGACGTTCTTGCAAAGAAGGGTAACGACGGCAAGTGCCGTTCCTCGATCTATTCGATGTCGGGATTCATCCTCAAGCCCGATTCGATCTGCGTTGCGGAGCGTGAGATCTCGCTTATCTCGGATAACAATCCCATTCCCGGTGATTTCAGAGAGATAAAGTATCTCGACCTCGGTAAAGCGTCGCTTGAAAAAGTACCGGAAAAGAAGGGCTACGAGGGATTCGCGAAATACCGTCACCTCACACTTTTTGATAACAATGATAAAATCGTTATCGATTTTCCGATCCTTGCGGATGCCGCCGCAGACGATTACGTAAAGGATATCAACCTCCGCATTACACGTGCGAAGGAAAAAGCGGCTGAATAAATCTTCCTTATTCAAACATACTATATTAAAAAACAAACATAAAGAAAGGAAAAAATCATGTTCGGATTCAACACTCTTCTCTCCTCCGCCGCAGGCGGAATCTCGGAAGCAGTTCCGATGATCGTTATTGCAGTTGTTGCAATACTCTTCGCCTTCGTCGTTCTCGTAGCTTCACGCTATAAGAAATGTCCCTCCGACAAGATCATGGTCATCTACGGTCAGGTAGGCACAAACAAGGACGGCACACAGCGCTCCGCGAAGTGCATCCACGGTGGCGCGGCTTTCGTATGGCCCGTATTCCAGGCTTACGAATACCTCGATCTGACTCCCATGTCGATCCCCGTTGACCTTACAAACGCCCTCTCTCACCAGAACATCCGTGTTGACGTTCCCTCGAGATTTACCGTTGGTATCTCCACCGATGTCGGCGTAATGCAGAACGCGGCTGAGCGTCTTCTCGGCCTCAAGCTCGTTGAGATCCAGGAGCTTGCAAAGGATATCATTTTCGGTCAGCTCCGTCTTGTAATCGCAACGATGGACATCGAGGAGATCAACACCGACCGTGACAAGTTCCTTGAAGCGGTTTCGGGCAACGTGGAAACCGAGCTTAAAAAGATCGGTCTCCGCCTCATCAACGTTAACGTAACCGATATCAGCGACGAAAGCGGATACATTGCCGCTCTCGGTAAAGAAGCAGCCGCAAAGGCTATCAACGACGCAAAGATCTCTGTTGCAGAAGCTGACAGAAACGGTGCGATCGGTTCCGCAACTGCGGAAAAGGATCAGCGTATCCACGTTTCCCGCTCCAACTCCGAGGCTATTGCGGGTGAAAACGAAGCTAAAGTAAGAATCGCCGAGTCCGAGGCTACCCGCCGTGAGCACGAGGCAGAAGCAAACAAGCGTGCAGTTGCAGCCGAGAACATTCAGGCAGCAAAGGCTCTCGAGGAATCCTACGTTGCACAGCAGAAGGCAGAGGAAGCGCGTGCGCTCCTTGAAAAAGCAAAGCTCGAAGCTGACGTCCTCGTCAAGGCAGAGATCAACAAACGCGAGCTTGAGCTCCAGGCTGAGGCAGAGGCTGAGCAGATGCGTCGCCGCGCACGCGGTGAAGCAGACTCCATCCGTATGAAGATGGAGGCAGAGGCAGCCGGTGCACGCGAGATCCTTATCAAGCAGGCAGAAGGTCTTACCTCTATCGTTGCTGCGGCAGGCGGCGACGCAAACGCTGCTATCAGACTTATGGTCACCGACAAGCTCGAAGAGCTCACCAAGATCCAGGTCGGCGCTATCTCGAACCTCAAGATCGACAAGGTCACCGTTTGGGACAACGGCCAGGGCGGCGCGGACGGCAAGTCCTCCACCGCAGGCTTCGTTTCGGGACTTTACAAGTCCGTTCCTCCCCTCACCGAGCTTTTCGACATGGCAGGCATGCAGCTTCCCGAGTACCTCGGAAAGCCGAAGGCAGAGCCCGCAGAAACTGTCGAAGCAGAGTAAATTTAATAACAAAAAGCTGTCTCTTCGGAGGCAGCTTTTTTAAGTTATAAGTTTAGAGTTTAGAGTTGTGGTAAATTTTCTCGCACAGCTCTAAATTTTTCGATCAGAACCAATAATTTTCGCCCTTATTTTAAAGATATTTTAAAAAACTATTGCATTTTATCGGATTTTTTGATACAATATAAGTTGGAAACTGCGGTACGTAGGTACACTCGGCTTTTTTTGCCCGTTTCGATATATTTTGAGGCGGATAATGCGCTTTTTTCCGATGTGTGACATAGACCCGTTCCGGAATTTTTTTATTATTTTAATCTAAAGGAATTTTGCGGAATGAACAACGAAAAGCTTATAGAGCTGCGCGGTGTTTCGAAGTCTTATGACGGAGAGACCGTTCTTTGCTCTATCGATCTCGACATTCA
>JAGBRZ010000139.1 GCA_017632155.1 Clostridia bacterium | reverse complement strand
TATGCTTGCCCCGGACGCAAACGGCTGGGATTTCTACCTGTGGTAGATATCTTCCGTCTTGAAGAACTACATTTTTCATGCTATTTCATGCTATAATATAATCAGCAAGCAGACGGAGGATATTATGAGAGACTATAGTTTTGGTAATTTTCTGCATGAGTTAAGATCGCGTAGAGGCCTTACGCAGTATCAGCTCGGCACGCTCGTTGGCGTTTCCGACAAGGCGGTTTCAAAATGGGAGAACGGCTCTTCCAAGCCGCAGAGTAATATTTTATATAAACTCAGTGATGTACTTGGAGTCAGCGTTGATGAGCTTCTGACTTGCAAATATCATTCCTCTGAAAAGAAGGATACTAAAGGAGTATTTGCAATGAAAAAACAACTATGGAACAAATCCTTTGATGCCATGCGTGAGCGCTATGGCAATCCAGCGCCCCTTGAAATCATGAATCGCTTGCTGACAGAGCATGCGGAAATGCAGAACACAGATATGATCGTATATTTCAATCTGTTATCTGTGCTTGCTTCCGAAGCCAAAAAGCAAGGTGAGCATATTCGGGTAAGAGGTGGAACGGGAGCATCCTTTGTGGCGTATCTTTTGGGAGCAACGGAGATCAACCCCTTGAAACCACATTATTACTGTTCGGAATGTGGTGCGGTTATCTTTAACAACATCGTGGATGATGGTTGGAATCTTCCCAAGAAAATCTGCTCGTGCGGAAAAGAAAGGCAAACGGATGGACACAATATTCCGTTTGAAACCTATCGTCACGTTGTACACAGGAACACAAGCTTCGATGTATCAATGTCTCCAAATTTTTGGCGTGCGTCAAAATTGATCATAAAAGAATATTTCAAAGATTGCGAACTGACAGATACAGAACGGGAAGAAAACCGCATCATAACTTATACTGTTACATCTGATAAATCCACTTGTGCCTTTACGTTTTTAGCAGACACAGAGTTTGAGCAGTATCAAGCCTTGGAACGTGCAACGGGAGTGATGTTTGAAAGGGTGAACTTCTCCCAACCCGAAGTGTTGGCTGAATTTCAAAAGGGTAATACGGACGGGATTCCTGAATTTCGCACAAATTTTTATAAAGATATGGCAGAAGAGATATCACCCAATTCTTTTCACGATTTGATTCAGATAGCCGGATTATCTCACGGTACGGGAGTGTGGATTGGCAATGCAAAGGAATTGGTAAACCAGGGCATTCCTGTAAGTAATGTAATCGCATACCGCGACGATGTGTTCAATCATATAGAGAAGCATATGTTGCACAAAGGAATAGCAAGCACCGGATATGCCTATAAGATTATGGAGGATACACGCAGAGGTGTTTATTTCAGAGGCGGTGTTTCGGAAGAAATGAAAAAACAACTTAAAGATATCGGGGTTGAGGATTGGTTTGCCGATTCGATCGGAAAGATTCAATATTTATTCCCCAAAGCGCATGGTGTTACCTATGTCAAGTTAGCCGCAACGCTGATGTGGTATAAGATTCATTATCCCAAAGAATTTAACGAAATAATGTTGTGATTTTTTGCCCCGCCTCGCGCGGGGCTTTTCTTTGATTACTGCATCATAATTTTTGAACCGTGTGACAGCGTGACAGGTGACAGCATCGGGATTCATTTCTTCGCATTGAGATCTCGCATCTGCTCCCGTGCATTTGCCTTGCGTTCATCGGAGTATGGCGCCACAAAACGATAGGTGAAGCATCTCTTTTGAATGCGGAAGGAAAGACCTCCGAAGCCGTCATCATCTGTCTGCTCGCACAGCTCAGGATACTCTTGCGAAAAGGTAAGAAGCCTGTTCTTGAGGCTTGTGTTATAGGTGATGACCGTAGTCCAATTATCCGCCTCATCAAAATATATCTCGGTAGTTTTATGCGTTTTCTTAATGCCTGTGATCATGTTTTTTCAAAAACCTCCTATTTTTGCGTTCCGTGAGAAGCACCCCTGTTTTTGCTCAAAAAAGCCTCGGTCTTCATCGGCGTTATTTGCGATTTTCCCAACGGCGCGGCTCTCATCGGGCAACGCTCTCAAAATCGCTGAAAGTCCATATTCTCTCGGTGTACACCGTAATTGGTCTATTCTCTAAAAAACACCATAAATGCAGAAGAAAAAAGTCTGTTTTCTGTGCGCCGACGCCTCGATTTTTCAATCAAATTCATTCTTGAATCCGACCTCTGTTTTCACACCTATCTATAAATCTATAGTATATTCTTTCTGCTATAAAGTATGGTTAAGTCTTATTGTTAGAGCCCCCATTTTCAATACCACCTGATAGCTCTTTTAGTTTATAAATGTTGGAGCCATAATCTCCTGCATTCGTATGTCGGTGATATTTTTCAATCAGACCTTTCTCCACGAGCACCTTTAAAGCTTTGTCCACCGTTTCCTCTTTCTTGATACCACAGCCCTTGGCGATATCCTTTCTTGAGGGAAAGGCAACGTTGTTCTCCCGATTCAAACGACGGCAAAGAAAACAATAGACCGCGATATCTCTCGGCTTCAGGTCGTATTCAAATATGCGGTTGTCCACCATAAAAAAGTTTGTTCGTTTTTCCTTCATAGCACTTTTAAATCCAAAACTATAAGTGTGATCGCTCCATATTCCAAAATCCTTTGGTATTTGGTATTATAACACAACTATATTGTATTGTCAAGAGATTTCTATAATATTTTTGGAGTTTTGTCTTGACAAATACAATTTTATATGGTAAAATGGAGGCGTAATATAATTTGGAGGTATATCCGTATGAGCTTTATTGGCGAACAGATAAAGAAGTACCGTAATATAAAAGGAATGACTCAGCAGGACATTGCCGACGCTCTCGGCGAGAGTTCGGGCAGAGTGATCTATAACTGGGAGAAAGGCATCGGTCGCCCTGACTGCGATAAATTGGCGAGACTTTGTGACCTGCTCGGTGTGTCTGCGGATGAACTTATCGGATGCAAGTCTATGGCACAGCGCCCTACGGCTACCGAGTGGACTACATTACAAAAATACCGCGCCCTTGACGAGCACGGTAAGGAGGTTGTTGATTATATGATCGACAGCGAATATAAGCGTGTGAGACTTTCTATGAAGAAGCCCAAGCCTCGTATGCTGAAGGTGGATTTCTATAATTATCCTGCCTCTGCCGGTACGGGCAACTTCCTTGAAAATGAAATCCCTGAACAAATACTTGTTAAGGAAAGTGCCGAGGCAGAAGAAGCAGATTATGCCATTCCTGTTTCCGGTGACAGTATGGAGCCTACCTATCACGATGGGGACAAGGTATTCGTTGAGAAGTGTGATTCCGTTGATATCGGTGAGGTTGGTATCTTTGTTGTCAATGGTGAAGTCTACATTAAGGAACGTGGCAACAAGTGCTTGATTTCACATAACGAAAAGTACAAGCCTATTCGTATCGGTGAGAGTGATAGCGTTTACTGCTGCGGTAGGGTTATTGGGATTGTTGAGAAATGATAGTAAAAGCGGTGAGCCGAGGTGCTTCACTTTATTATCTAACAAAATCCAATAGCACTACAGATATATAAAATAATAGTTTAGCACATAGAAGCTGAAATTGCAAATATCACATCTTATTTGCGTCTATATATCGCAAAATAGATTACACAGAAGAAGCGCCCCGTTTCAATTGAAACGGGGCGCTTCGGTTTCACCGATCAAAGAATCGGCATTTCGTTATCATCAAGTTCGGGCCCGCCGCTGGTGGTGATCACATCCTCTGCATTCAGCGTGATCAGCTGCATCTCCGGGCAATCATATATTTTTTTCATTCTTTATTGTTCCTTTCAATTACTTTTCAAAATATGCGTTTGCCGCAATGCTGTATTCATACAACGCTCTAACCGTGTTGCAGATCGCGCCATTCGAGGCATCGTTGCCATAGGCATTCAGCACTGCATACGCATAGCTGAGTGCGCTGTATTCGATCGTCGTGCCGTCAGCTTCAAGGACATAAACCTTGTCCAGGTCCTTTGAGACGATATTCGGAACGTCGATATACCAATAGCTCGTGCCTGTCTCGTTCACGGGAGTAACGACCTCGCCGTCAAGCAGGAAGGTGTGGTCGGTGATGTCTCCCGAGGTCAACTTGAAGTAGTGGCGGATCGTGGTCTCGGACTCGAGCAGCACGCTCGAGCCGTAGTAGCTCATTCCTGCATTGATCGAGCCGGTCTTTTGGATCTCGTACGCTTTCAGAGTCTCTGCCGTGATCTCGGTCATCTGATGCTCGGCAGTCTCGCCGCCAAAATAGGTACTTGCCGCCTCACCGTAAGCAATGAGAGCTTCCATTAGAGCAACCTGCTCCTTGGAATAGGAGGATGCATTAGCGATCAGCGTTTCGGCATAGCCACGGATGCTCTTCTCATAGAGAATCCCCTCTGTGCCGTCGCCAAGAATGATTCGTGCCGAAATGATGGAATTGATCTCCTTTGCGGGAAGCGTGGGATTGACAACATAGTAGGTTACACCGCCTGCAGTCTTGGTTCGAGCTTCGCTCAGGAGGATCTTCTCGGTCGTGCCGTTCGGATAGGTGATCAAGATATACGCTCCCGCATCGTTTTTCGTCTCCTCGGTCACATCGAAGTAGAAATTGATCGAGATGTCGCCGTTGAGGCTGATGCTGTAGCCGTACAGGGACGCGATTCCGTCGCGGAAGTGTCCGCACATCGTACACTTGTCCTTGCCCTCGGGATAGGTATGATCGCATGCATCGTCTTCAGAAGAATAGAAGCTTTCCAACGTGGTGGCAATACTGTTGTTTTTCATATAATGGTCAGTATGGTCTGTGGAAGTAACCGTAAAGGTCAAACACTGCCCGTTATAGCCTTCGGGAATCGCATAGTCAAAGGTGAGCAATCCTTCACCAAACGCATTCATAAGGCATTCAACTTCTGCCGAATGAAGCAAATTTCCGTCTTCGGTGTAAATGTCAACGATAAAGTTTTGCAGTGCCACAGAGGAATTGTTTTGGACGTGAACGCTCAACTCAACAGTGTCTTCATTCAGAGCCGCATCATCGAAATCAACGTAATCGAGGACAAAATCAACACCGTCCATCTTGTCGGCAACCGTGATCGTTGCGATTTTGTATTCCTCGCTTTCGGTCTGAATGTAGTTGAATGCGACTTTCAAGGTTCCATCACTCAACACTACGGGCGAATAGTTTCGGATGTAACGGTCCTCGTTGCGCGCATAAAGCTCAAAACCGGTTGCGTCGTGCATGGATGGATCCAAGGTGCAGTAGTACAGATCGGTTCCAAACGCTTCATTGGTCTGTGTCGTAAAAACATAGTAACGTGCACCATCCGAAACAATCTTGAATTCCGAGAGGTTTGCAACGGGATATTCGGCAACAATGCTACCGTCAAAGGACTTTAGAATTCCGTCCTCCGTATAGAAAACAACATCGTTCAACACCTGCAAGCTTCCAATATTTTCGCAAAGCAAAATTGTTTCATCACCGCTGGTGTAGTAAAGTGCTTGTTGTTCACCCTCTACGGTTGTATAACAAATGCTATCCCCATACAGGAATGCTGATCCAATGGAACTCTCAGTAGACACCTTGGCGACAGGGTCGGAAAGCGTGCCGTTTGCCGCGCTATACGTGACAGCATAGAGCGTGTTGACGCTACCTTCCTCCAAATAATTTTTATCGTTTTCGAGCCAAAGGACCGTAAAATCACCGTCTTTGCCTACGATCTGATAATTGGTTTCAAACAGAGTATTATTTGTAATGCGGATCGGATCGGTAACCGTACCGTTTGCACTGTCAAATACGGTGGCAAAAAGATCGTATTTTGTTATAACATCGGTGGGTTGAGCATCCTCGCCCAGCTCCTCGGTCGCACGTCTCCACAAAATATAGGCACGGCTACCGTCGGAATATACAACGGGGGTATCGTTTCCGACACCGTTTTCAAAGAGATAAACGGTATCCGACCAGCATTCGCCATCATAAAAAGAGTAGGCAAGTGTTCCAATATTGTTTGTATTCTTTTCGCCGGTATCCTCGATCCAAACCAAGAGCATGGTATCGTTATCAAAACGAACGAGAGAGACAGCATTGTTTGGATATACATAACTCTTTTCAAAAACCGATAGATCGCTGTTTCTAAGGGCCAAAAGCATCGGGGCGTTTAGATATCCGCGGTTGATGGGGGTTAACTGATTTAGAAGCTCTTGTTCTGTTAACCCTTCTTCAGCTGCCATCGCCATCATCATTGCCCTTGTTTTGAGAGGATATATTTGAACCTTTCCAAAGTTATATTCGTGCTCAGCCTCCCACCAAAGTAGTGAAGCCTCAAGCTTTGCCTTTGCAGACAAATACAACTTTACGGGATCCGGCTTGCTATATAATCCGGTTAAATCAATATCGCTGTCCACGGTTCCGTAGAGTCTACCATCTACGTGCGCCAATTTCCATATAAGCAAATCTACACTTCCGCCAATTCCAACGTCCAGTGTTAAATAAGGATGCACGATGGCGTTTGGAGCGATGTTTCCATCCTCATCGCATTCAAGGCTCAATTTTGAATCCAGACCGGCTTTGAGACCAATGCTTGCATAAACCTCTGCCGGCTTGGGAACAACAGTATGCTTATACTCTACTCTGCCGCTAAAGGAAGCCATAATTCCGCCTTCGGAAAATGTAAATTCTTCGCCGTTCCACTTGAATTCGATGTATCCCATCATTGTGGCTTGAGTGTCGATTAACATACTGGCGTTATTTTGTTTTAGTTTTCCGCGAAGAGCCGAGAAGCGATTCCACAGACGTGTGTTATCAACCTTCTTTCCTGTGGTATCTGTGTACAGATCCTTTACTTCCTTATAGGCTTTCTTCCAATAAGATTGGTCATTTTCTGCACCCGAAATATTGGCAGAGGCGCCCTCGTCAAATCCAATAAGCACCTTCAATGTATTTTGATCGTTTTCATCGTAAACAACTTTTAGGTTACCAATATTAAAATCAATCTCTCCGTTAAATTGAAACAAGTAAAAATCTTTTTCGCAGAATTCGACAGATGGGCCTTTGATCGAAAATTTAGAGCCGTTAATTCCCGTGATCTGGTCTCGTACAAACGCAAGGCTTTCCCCTTCATCAGTCGGCGGTTGGCTCGTTCCAGTCCCTCCAGAGGTGGAGCCGCTACTTCCCGAGCCCGAGCTTCCACTGTCAGTGGTAACCTTGGTCACGTAATCCATACTAACCCAACCGGAAACCTCTCCGTACGTTGTGTAACCCCAATTGTTTTTCACGGTTGTGATATATATTTGTTTTCCGTCGGGGATGAGGCCCAGTGCTTTGTAGCCGGTCCCCGTATTTTCTCGGATTCGCAAGCCACCGTCTGCTGTAACCTTGTATTTTACGGCACTGCTATTCGACGATATGCTTGCTCTTTCCAGATAATCCATGCAGACCCATCCAGAAACGCCTCCGTAAGAGGTTTTTCCCCAATTTCCGCTGACGTCGGTGATTGAAATATTGACATTGTACGGAATCGCTCCCACTTTAGCATACTTAGTTCCCGCCCCCGAACGAATGTTTAGACCGATGGAAGGTGTCACTCTAAAAACGCCGAGCGAATAATCATTGCCCTCACCTGTCGGCGCGTCAATACTTGCATCGACACGCGCTCCTGTTTCGTCACACAAAAACCATTGCTGTGTAGTATAACCGCGATAGGTTCTTGCCGTCATCGCACCGCCCTCGGTTTCGGCATTTAATTTGTTTTTACTTGCAATAACTAACCCCGGAACGGAGGCAAGCTCGATCACATAAGAACCGTTTGACTGCTCATTGATATAAAACAATTGACATTTGTTTTCGGTGGATGTCCTTTGGTAGATGTCTATTCTGTCGCCGTGTTCGGGTGTTCCGCCGTAAACGCCGGTCCAAACGTCCAACACTCTTTCATACGTCGAGCCGGATTTGGAAGCCAAAGAATAAATCAAATATTTTCCGTTTTCCACGTGCTGAACGTAAAATTTAAATGCATCGGTGTTCTGATAATTGTAAGTCAATACATTGGTACCGTCTGCATTTTTAGCGTTTTGTACACCCATATATTTGCCACTGCTAACACTCTTAAACGTATAGATTCCATCTTTTAAGTTGGCATAATATGCTTTGGTAAGAGCATCGGAGCTTTCAATTTTCGAATCCGTATAATGAGCTACCCAGCCGGGCTTGTCTGTGTCAGGTGAAGTGAGTTGTTTGGAAACTTTACTCTTTAAATCGCTTCTACTGATAGAATTCTCATATGTCACCTTGTTCGTTCCGGCAGGAATGTTTGCCTGGCAGTAATAAATCGTATCGCCGGAAATGCCCGTAATAAAAATCGAATGATATTCAAATCTTACAACGTCACCCACGCAAAGATTGTCAACGGCATCTCCGCCATAGGTACGAGTCCAGCCTTCATTAACGGTCTTTGCAGACATAGAAGTGGTAGGATAAGATCCAAAAATATATTTTGCGAGCTCATTGGCAAATCCAAAGCATTGATAGCCGCCTGTAAGCGTCGGATTGTCTACATATGTCGAGCCGTGGGCATATTTTTGGGTCTTAAACGTATCCAGCTTTGTATTAAAGGTTACCAAATCAACACCTGCGGTTGTACCAACCGAGGCCGCGCCCGTGCCCTTCAAAGTGTTTCCGGTTTTATGTACAACAAAGGTCGTCTTGGATTTTAACGAGGAAATTGATATTTTTCCGTTCCAATTGATTTTACATGCACCGGTTGCGTTACATTCGGCATAATATGCGGTGCTTCCTTCAACCTTGTATATAAAAATCGTATGGCTGTTGTTGATGCGTACGAAATCGCCTGCGTAATATTGTGATACCGACTTATAATATTTCCATCCGGCAGAGGTGTTTACTCCGCTAGAGTAATAATTGTTGGTAGCCCATGAGCCCAACGTCTTATATGCCAACAAGTTTGCAAATCCAAAGCATTGCCAACCGTGGTAATATCCACAAGCACAGCTGCAAGAAACTCCACCATAGGCACAGTATCCATTGGAGACACAGCTTTTTGCATTGTAGTTAGATTTTCCTTTACAAGGAATTGTACCGGCTTTCGCGATTCCATCGGAATCCTTTCCATTATAGTCATTCCAATAATAATTCTGCGGATATTCTTTTTTCAATGCTTCGATCGTTGCCGCAAACGAATTTTCTTCAGAAATTGCGGCAGCCTCCGCTGCAAAAATCGGTGTAGCACAGCTAAGGATGGTAAGCATTGCTAAAAAGAATCCCAAAGCTACCTTCATCATTTTTTTCATTGGGGTTACCTACCTTTCAAAAATTAAAATAAATTTCTTTCATATCATCAAGCCGCAAAAGCATTGGGGGCGAGCCCCTCGCAGAACCCACATCAATATCAATCCATGTCTCAGTGTGAAATGCTTTTCCAAAACAGCCATAATAATCGGTGGGTGTGTGTCCCAAAATCGTTATTATGTCCTCAAAATATCTATCCTCTTTCTTTGGGCGATTCCAAAGAATCTCCGTTTTCGAATAATCGGACAGCTTTTTGTTTTTTTCAAAATTTTGAAATCCCGAATGGCAAAGAAGAAAGGATTGTCCGTTTACTTCAACACTTTCGCATAATGGCGTATCACGAAGATACACCATTATGTCTTCAACCGATTCGGGAGATGTATGCAATAAATGCTTTATTGTGGATAGCGTAGGTGTTGCACCATTCGCTAACCATCGGTTGATGTTCTCAATATCATTTGCGGATATATTCGATAATGCCTCATCGGTGATATGCTCAAATGCCCAAGAACAAGAAATCATCATTTGTTCGTGATTGCCCCGTATCAGCTGTACATTCGGCTGTTCAAGAAGCCATAACAATATAGCAATACCGCCGTCGTTGTTTCTATCAATAACATCGCCCAAAATGTAGAGCCAATCGCTGCTATGAGAAAAACCAATGACTTTTAGAAGTTGTTTGAATTTGTCAATCGAAAATCCGTGAAGGTCTGATGTAACGTAAACTGCCATTTTACTCCTTATTGTATCATGCATGCGGATTCATCGAAGATGAAATTTGATTTCAAAATAGTTATATCTAATTGTAATATATTATACCATATTTCCCCATGTTTTTCAACACTAAAATGTTAACATCGCTATCATTGTCGTTAATTTGATTGCAACGGTGCAAATTCTGACATTTAATACAAGGAAGTTGTGTTTCTTAAAGTAATAATATAATATTTTCGGAATTTTCGTTGATAAATCTAGATTTGTATGGTATAATACACGCAGAAAGCCTTGCGAGGCAAGTCTTTGGGCTTTGCCCTATGTGCGCTTTGCGCACCTGCGTTACTGACGGCTTCGCAAAAACGCCCTTGCAAGCAAGCATTTTTGCTTCATGGTATAATAGGCACACTTAAGGCAGGAAGGAGGCGAAACGATGCGAGGCGTGATATATGCGCGATATTCCTCGGACAATCAGCGGGAGGAGTCTATCGAGGGGCAGATTCGTGAGAACACGGCGTATGCCAAGAAGAACGGCATTGATATTGTCGGAACGTACATTGACAGGGCGTTGTCACTCGCACGACAAAAACACGCTTGGAGGAACTTGAAGCGGAGGAGGAAAAAATTAAGTGGAGTATCAAGGCAGAAGAGGATAAGAAGCCGAAGATCACCAAGAATTTCATTCTGTTCACGCTGCACAAGTTCCGCAAGCTTGATCTGAGGTTTGAGAAAAACAAGGAACGCTCGATTGACGGACTTGTCAAGGCAATATTCGTTTATGACGATTATACAAACTGATCCTTACCTTCGATGACAAGCCGATAAACATCCCCACAACCGAAGAAATTGAATATATGGCAAATAGTTCGGACATTCAATCGTCCGCTTCACCAAAAAAAGAAGCATCGCAATAGCGATGCTTCTTTTTTTGGTGTCCCTACCGGAAATCGGACGCGCCGCAGGCGCAGTTCGCAGAGTTTTGCTCTGCAAAACTCTGTGCTGAGCGAAGCGAAGCGTATTCTCCCACGGGTTGCAATAGCGATGCTTCTTTTTTTGGTGACCCTACCGAAAATCGGACGCGCCGCAGGCGCAGTTCGCAGAGTTTTGCTCTGCAAAACTCTGTGCTGAGCGAAGCGAAGCGTATTCTCCCACGGCTCACAAAAAATAATAAATCCGAACTATTTCGTAAATCGAAATTGGTTCGGATTTGTTTTTTACTATAACTATTCGAATTAATACTTATAAACGCCGCCGAGAGCGACCAAATGGTTACTCTCAGCGGTGTTTTTTGCGTTGTAGACATTACATTACGTCAACCGTTTCAATCCCTAATGTATCAAGATGCTTAATGAGCATTGCTTTAACAATAATACACAGAGAAAGCCAAGATGTTTTCTTATCTGCATCTGCTTCGCTGATAATGTGGTTATCGTGATAGAATTTGGAGAAAGCTACAGAAATCTGATATGCGTTTTCACAGAGGATATTAGGAGATTTTTCGTTGTATGCTCCCAAGAACGCATTTCCGCTAAGAGCGAGCTTCAGTAAAAGCTCCCGCTCCCCATCGGAATAGACACCGTTTAACTTCACATTGCCAACTTTTTGGCTTTTTCTCATAATTGAATTGATTCTTGCCACAACGTAAAGCAGATATACGCCCGTCTTTCCTTCGGAAGCCATAAACTTATCGATATCGAAAATGCAATCCTTGGAATAATGATTGATGAGATCCCCAAACTTAATTGCCGCGATACCTATTTTCTCCGCAGTTTCTTTTTTCAATGTTTCCTCAACATCATCGGAAAGTCTTAATTTTTCATACGCACACTCTACAACTGTATCGAGCAAATCGGACAGTTGCATCACTCCGCCATCACGAGTTTTGAATGGTTTTCCATCTTTTCCGTTCACAGTTCCAAAGCACAAATGCGTAAGCTCTGTCGTTCTCGGAATTAGCTCGGCTTTTTGAGCGGTTCTAAACACTTGTGTGAAATGAAGATTCTGTCTAAAATCCACCACATACCATATCTTATCCGGAGCAAAATCCTTTTGTCTCTGTATGATGGTGGCAATATCCGTGGTGGCGTATCCTTCTGAACCATTGGATTTTATAACAATAGTGGGTGGAATGTGGTGTTTATCATCCTCCTTGGCAACTTCAACGACCTGCGCTCCTTCACTTTCAACAAGAATATCCTTGTTTTTTAATGTTTCTATTAGTTCGGGAAGGTATTTACTTGAATCACTCTCTCCGTACCAATAATCAAATGTCGCTCCAAGGCGAGTAAAGGTTTTTTTAATATCTTCAATAGAGAGAGCTATCATTGTTTTCCAAGTTGCTTTATAAGCGGGATCACCCTTTTGCAATTTGGCTGTAATTGTTCTTGCCTTTTCAAGAAACTCGGAATCCTCTTTGCTTTTTTTGCTTGCATACGGGTATATCTCATTCAAAAGGTCTGTTGTCAAGATTGGTAGATTATCTCCATACCTTTCTTCAAGTTCTGCGAGAACCAAGCCCATCGGCAATCCCCAATCACCCAAGTGCACGTCGCCAACAGCTTTTCTGCCTGTTGCAGTTATGATACGTTTGAGAGCTTCGCCTATGATTGCAGAACGCAGGTGTCCTACATGAAGAGGCTTCGCAACATTCGGATTTCCATAATCAAGCACAATGGTTTCCTCTTTATCTGCTTGCGGTATACCCATGTATTTATCAACATACAGTTCTTGCACATATTTCATCAAAAACTCATCTTTAAGGGAAATGTTGATGAATCCGGGAGCAACCACCTCTAATGAATCAATCATTTCATTTTCGGAAATGTGAGCAGCAACTTGTTTTGCGATCAACAACGGTGATTTTCTGTACTGTTTTGCCCCTGCCAAAGCTCCGTTGCATTGAAACTGACAAAGATCAAGTCTGTTTGATACGACCACCTGCCCAAGTGTCTCGTCATATCCGCATTCAGAAAATGCGCTCTTAAAAATATTCGATAATAATTCTGTGACTAATTTCATTTTAATAAACCTCCAAAAAATAATAAAAAACACTGTATAGCTGTGATGCCATACAGTGTTTGAATCTCTATCTCAACTCACTTTCCAAAGGCACACAGCAAAACAAAGCCTGTACCCAAAAAGTGATACAAGCCTCATCGTCGACGTCGGATGGAAAGAGAGATAAAGTGATTCATTATTATTCTCCTTGAAAGTTATCGAGAAGGATTATACCATAAAATCGAGATTTTGTCAACCTATTTCAGCAAAAATCACGCCCTTGCTGAGTTTTTTGTTTAAATATATTGATTTTCTTGTCGACTTTAAATCTCCGATCGTCCTCTTTACAAAAAGCACTTGCGATGCAAGTGCTTTTTGAATTCTGCTTATTCCTCAAACAAAGGCGTAGAGAAATATCTCTCTGCCGTATCGGGAAGCACCGTAACGACTGTCTTGCCCTTTCCAAGCTTGCGTGCCAGCTTGATTGCCGCCGCAACGTTGGTTCCGCTACTGATACCGCACATAATTCCCTCTTTTAGAGCAAGATCCTTCGAGGTCTGAAGTGCTTCTTCGTCCCCTACGATGCAAACGCTCTCAAAGATCTCTTGATTGAGAATTTCGGGAATGATGCCGTCGCCGATTCCCATCTGCACGTGCGTTCCGATCGAACCACCCGAAAGAATGGCGGCGTTTTCGGGTTCAACTGCCCAAATTGTGATCTCGGGATTCTTTTCCTTGAGCGCCTCGCCAATCCCCGTGATCGTACCTCCCGTACCAATGCCGGAGCAAAAGCCGTGAATGGGTTTTCCCACCTGCTCGAGGATCTCCACGCCCGTCTGCGAACGCTGAATGGCAGGGTTGGCAGGATTTTCAAACTGCTGAGGCACAAATACGTTTTTGTCCTCTTCCTTCATTTTCATCGCCAAAGCCAAGCAATCCTCGATACATTTTCCGATATTTCCATCGTCGTGCACGAGAATGACCTCAGCACCGTAATGACGGACGAGCTTGCGGCGCTCCTCGCTGACCGAGTCGGGCATAATGATCTTGACACGGTATCCGCGAACCGCGCCAACGAGCGCAAGACCGATACCCTGATTTCCGCTGGTCGGCTCTACGATCACGGTGTCCTTATGAAGAAGGCCCTGTCGTTCCGCCTCGGTGATCATATTCAAAGCGGTTCTGGTTTTGATCGAGCCACCGACGTTGAGTCCCTCGTATTTCACGAGAATTTCCGCATCCTCGGGGCCCGTCATATGTTGAAGCCGAATCATCGGCGTACCGCCAACGGCGTCCAAAATCGTATTGTAAATCATATAGCAATACCTTTCAAAGTAAACATTGATACCTTATTAGTATAACATAATCGACGAAATTTGTCAATGATAACTTTCACTGATTTTCGCCAATGCATTTCGGCATTTTGCCTCACAAAAAAACATTGCAATTTGTTTTTTCTTATGATACAATAAAATTGTGAAACCTTTCAAAAAAGGAGGCAAAAATGACAAAAAAATTTCTATTTTCCACCTTAACCTTACTGATGGTTCTTTTGCTCTGCATCGGTTGTGCGACCGCTCCGATCGACGACGGAACAGTTTCGAGCGAGCTTACGGAAAGCTCCGAGGAAAGCTCAAAAGAAACCCCAAAGAACAACGACGATACGCCTTCAACTCCGACAGGCAATGAAAATCCGCCCGAGCCGCAAGGAACACCCGCTGAGGAGTCCTATCTGAACGGCGTGGAGCTTTCGAAATTCTCGATTGTTTATCCAAAAAGAGGAAACGATTACACCAAGCGTGCCGCAGAATATATCCAAGCCGAGATTTTGGAGCGTACCGAGCTGGAGCTTCCTCTCGTGACCGATCTGCAGTCAGGCTCGAATGAATATCAGATCATCGTCGGCGAAACAGGACTTGGCATTTCCAAGCGTCTGGACGCAGACACGCAGCGCTCGGAATTCGCCATTTTGGCAGAAAAAAAGCAGATTGCGCTCGAGGGCGATTATTTCGTCATTGCGGCGGCTGCGTATTTCTTCATCGAAACCTATATTCCCGAGGATAACTTCAGCGCGGAAATCCCCAAAGAAGTATCGATCCACGAGCCGATTGTGAAGGAAGCTAAAAATTATATTATGTTGATCGGTGACGGAATGGGACTCTATCAGACCCTGCTCTTTGACGTTATGAACACCGATCCCGACTGCCGCGGCGACGGAGAAAAGTTGTTTTACGGTTATTATCTTCCTATGCAAGGAATGGCGAGAACGACCTCCCTTTCGGGTCTGACCGACAGCGCCGCCGCAGGCACGGCACTTGCCACGGGATATAAAACCAAAAACGGCTACGTCGGACAGGACGGAAATCATAAAGAAATCCAATCCATCACCGAGCTTGCCGCCTCACGCGGAATGAGCACCGCCGTAATGTCGACCGAGGCATCGACAGGCGCTACCCCCGCTTCCTTCTCCGCACACGCCAACAGCCGCGGCGACAGCGCCGACATTCTGGCAGATCAGGCAGCCCTGACCCAAAAATACGGAACGATCATCGAATGTAATTTCAATAACTACTACGATTCCTACGTCAACGACGTGATCGAGCCTAAAATTCTGAACGTGCTCTCCGAGCTTGAAAAGAACGAAAACGGATTTTTCATAATGTATGAGGAAGCGCACATCGACAAGCACTGTCACAGCAATGATTTTGTTCGCACCTTCCGTGCCCTGGTTCGTTTCAATCAGGCGATCGCAAGATTTATGGAATATGCTTTCTATCATCCAGAAACCTTCGTTCTGATTACGGCGGACCATGAAACGGGTGAGCTTCTGCCCAACAACAGCGGCGGCTATTCCTTCAACTATAATGACCACTCCAGCTATTACGTTCCCGTCTGTGCCTTCGGCGACGGAAGCGAGCTCTTTGATGCTCGCATCGTCGAAAACGTACAGATCCCCAAGACGATCGCTCGCTTTATGGGTGTGAATAATTTTGGAGATCAATCCAGCTTTCCGGCATTAAAAAAGTAAGAATATGAATATCTGAAAACAGCCACCTGCAATGCAGGTGGCTGTTTTCCATATCTATGAGATAGAAATATTCCCGCTCCGTTCCAAGTGCGAACACAGTGTAAGTCCACGGTCTAAAAACGACACACTGTGTCGTTTTTGCGTCGCTACGCGATACGCACGGGCTTCCGAAAAGTTTTCTGTTTTTGCAAAGCAAAATGATGCCCTTCGGGCATCAAAGAAAACTTTGAGTGAGCGAAGCGAACATAATCCACGTTCAATATCCCTCACCAAAACAAAAAGCACTTCTTGCGAAGTGCTGCTCTCGCTCCTTTCTTTGTGCGAACATAGCACAAGTCCTCGCCCTAAAAACAACCCATTGGGTTGTTTTTGCCCGTCTACGATATGG
>JAGBRZ010000138.1 GCA_017632155.1 Clostridia bacterium | reverse complement strand
TAGACCCGTTCCGGAATTTTTTTATTATTTTAATCTAAAGGAATTTTGCGGAATGAACAACGAAAAGCTTATAGAGCTGCGCGGTGTTTCGAAGTCTTATGACGGAGAGACCGTTCTTTGCTCTATCGATCTCGACATTCATGAGCACGAGTTCGTTACTCTGCTCGGCCCCTCGGGTTGCGGTAAGACCACGACCCTTCGTATCATCGGCGGCTTCGTCACTCCCGACGAGGGCAAGGTTTACTTTGACGGTAAGCTCATAAACGAAATCCCGCCCCACAAGCGTCCCGTAAACACGGTCTTCCAGCGGTACGCGCTCTTCCCCCACCTTAACGTATTTGAAAATATCGCGTTCGGTCTGCGTATAAAAAAGACACCCGAGGAGGAGATCCGCGAGCAGGTCAAGGAAATGCTTGCAATGGTAAACCTCAAGGGCTTTGAGCGCCGCCGCGTTGACAGCCTTTCGGGCGGTCAGCAGCAGCGAGTTGCGATCGCACGAGCTCTTATTAATAAGCCGAAGATCCTTCTCCTTGATGAGCCTCTCGGCGCGCTTGACCTCAAGCTCCGCAAGGATATGCAGGTCGAGCTCAAGCGTATGCAAAGACAGACGGGAATCACCTTTATCTTCGTTACACACGACCAGGAGGAAGCACTCTCTATGTCCGACACCATCGTCGTTATGGCGGACGGTAAGATCCAGCAGATCGGCACTCCCGAAAAGATATATAACGAACCCAAAAATGCCTTCGTTGCTGACTTCATTGGCGAATCGAACATACTTGACGGCATTATGCTTGAGGACTACAAGGTTCGTTTCTCGGGTCAAACCTTTGTTTGTGTTGACAAGGACTTTGCTCCCAAGGAGAAGGTCGATATCGTTGTTCGCCCCGAGGACGTTGACGTTGTCGCGGTCGACAAGGGTATGCTGACCGGAACCGTATCCTCCGTCACCTTCAAGGGTGATTATTACGAGATAATCGTTGACGTTGGCGGCTTCAAGTGGATGCTTGAAACCTCCGACTACGTTGCGCCCGAAGCAACCATTGGTCTTCATATCGAGCCCGAGGCTATCCACGTTATGAAGAAATCCGAATATTCGGGCAAATTCGGAGACTATTCCTCTTTCAGCGACGAGCTTGAACACCTCGCCGATACAGAGGAGGAAGAGGAATGAAAAAAGGCTCTCTCTTTCAGAGACTTGCCGCCGCGCCCCACGTCGTCTGGGCTGTAATGTTCATCGTTTTTCCGATGATCTTTGTCCTCTTCTTTGCTTTCACCGACGCTGACGGCAATTTCTCATTCTCGAACATAACCTCGCTTTCGCAATACGGACACGTTTTCGTGCTCTCGATCGCATTTGCGCTTATTGCAACCGTGGTATGCCTTATCATCGGATACCCCCTTGCATACTTTATGTCAAAGCAGTCACCGCGCGCACAAAAAGTGCTGATGGTCCTCGTTATGCTCCCAATGTGGTGCAATCTGCTCATCAGAACCTATGCACTTATGGCTCTTCTTGACAACGGCGGACTTCTCAATTCCCTGCTCGTTTCTCTCGGACTTGACAAGGTTCAGATCGTCGGAACGAATTTTGGCGTAATCCTTGGTATGATCTACGATTTTCTGCCCTATATGGTTCTCCCGATCTTCACGGCAATGACCAAGCTCGACCCCAAGTTCATCGAAGCTTCTCAGGACCTTGGTTGCACCACGTGGCAGACAATGACAAGAGTCATTATGCCCTTGACAGCATCGGGCGTTATTTCGGGCGTTACGATGGTATTTGTACCCTCGATCAGCACCTTCTACATCTCTCAGAAGCTCGGCGCGGGCAAGATCGATCTTGTCGGCGACACCATCGAGCGTCTTTTCCAGAATCCTTCTACCTACAACGTCGGCGCGGCGATTTCGCTCGTTATGATGGTTCTTATCATCATTTCCGTAGGTATTATGAACCGCTTCTCCGATGACAAGCAGCCCGGCGATCCCAAAGCCGGCAAGGGAGGAGGTATAATGCCTTGAAATTCCTCCAAAGATCCTATATTTTCTTAGTATTTTTGCTTCTCTACATCCCGATAATCGTGCTTATCGCGTTCTCCTTCAACGAGGCGGGCAGCCTTGCAGAATATTCGGGATTCTCACTCATCTGGTATGAGGAATTGTTTGCCGACGAGGAGGCGCTGACGTCGCTCCGAAACTCTCTTGTGCTTGCGATATCTTCGTCGCTCATCGCAACCGTTATCGGCACGTTTGCATCGCTCGGTCTTCACAGAATGAGATCTAAGTGGATCAAGGGCGCGGTCAACACCGTCACCAACATCCCCATGATGAACCCCGATATCGTCACCGGTGTATCAATGATGCTTCTCTTCGTTGCTGTTGCCGGCATTCTCGGTGCGAACGATTTCTTCGGTTTCGGCACGATGCTTATCGCGCACGTGACCTTCAACCTGCCCTACGTCATCCTTTCCGTAATGCCTCGTTTCAAGGCACTTGACGTTTCTCTTTCTGAGGCGGCGCAGGATCTTGGTTGCACCCCCTCGCAGGCTTTCTTCAAGGTCGAGCTTCCCGAGATCGTTCCCGGAATCATTTCGGGTCTTATGCTCGGATTCACAATGTCACTTGACGATTTCGTCATCAGCCATTTCGTAAGCTCGCCCGATTTTCAAACGCTTCCGCTCTACGTTTACAACCAGACGGCGCACAACGTAAAATTCAGTATGTACGCGCTTTCGGCTCTCATTGTCATTGCCATTCTTATCATCCTGCTCGTGGTCAACTTTGCGGGCTCGGTTGGCAAGAAAGGAGGCGCAAAATGAGAAAAGCACGTTTTTCCGCGTTCATCGCGGCAGTTATCATTCTTCTTCCCCTTCTCTTCTCGGCTTGCTCCGAGGGCGGCGTTTCGGGCACAAAGACGCTCTACGTTTACAACTGGGGCGAATACATCTCGGACGGCTCGGAGGGTTGCCTTGATTCGAATGCAGCTTTTGAGGAATGGTACTTTGAAACCTACGGCGAGCGCGTGAAAGTTAATTATTCAACTTTTTCAAGCAATGAAAGTCTTTATGCAAAGCTCAGCTCGGGTTCGGTAAGCTACGACGTTGTCGTGCCCTCCGATTATATGATCGAGCGTCTTATCGCGGAAGACCTTCTTGCACCGCTGAACTACGATAACATTCCCGATATTGGCAATATTCTCCCCGAATTTTGGGGAGAGGCAAGTGAGCATTCGGCTCACGACCCCGGCAACGTCTACTCTGTTCCCTACCTTTACGGAATGATCGGTATCATCTACAACACCACAATGGTCGATGCGGATGACCCGAGCCTTGGTAGCTGGAAGCTGATGTGGGACGAAAAGCACGCTGGCAACATTCTGCAGTTCAACAACTCGCGTGATGCTTTTGGCAGCGCGCAGTACTTCCTCGGTCTTGACGTAAACTCGGACAGCGAAGCCGATTGGCGAATGGCTCTCGAAAAACTCAAGGAACAAAAGCCGATCCTTCAGGGTTATGTTATGGACGAGATCTACAACAAGATGGAAAACGGCTCTGCGGGAATCGCGGCATATTATGCGGGCGACTACCTTTCGATGTACGAGAACAATCCCGATCTTGAGTTCTTCTACCCCGAGGAAGGAACCAACCTCTACGTTGACGCAATGTGCATTCCCAAGTCGAGCAAGAACAAGGAGCTCGCCGAGCGTTACATCAACTTTATGCTCACAGAGGAGCCCGCAATAGCCAACGCGGAATACACCTATTATGCATCCCCGAACAGACTTGTTGTTGAGAGTGAGGAATACATCGAATATATGGGCGAGATAAAGGAAGACGCCTATGAAAAGATGTACGCGACGGATGACGTCACCACCTCGACCTACAAAAACCTCAGCGGTGAAAAGCTCATCCTGATCAATCAGCTTTGGGAGGAGCTTAAATCCGACATCGAGATCAGCGCGGGCATCTACGCCATCTGTGGCGTGATAATCGCAGTTCTTCTCTCCCTCGGAATCTATTTTGGAATCAGAAATAGAATAAGGGATAATTATTGACCCAAGACCAAAGTTTTGATCAAACTTCTTCAAAAGTTTGCAGATTCTTAAGGCGGCGCCTTAAGTCGCCCTCCGCAGAGGGCGAAATATCCCTTGCGCTTCGAGCCGGCGGCGCCCCGCCGACGGTTCGAACACCAAACAAGCCTCGCGCCAAAAAGCGCGAGGCTTGTTTGGTGTCAAAATATTATCAAATTTAAATAAAAATCAAAAATTCTATTGCATATTTCAGTCATTTGTGGTATAATTTTATAGTACGCCTGCATAGTTAAATGGATATAATAGCCCCCTCCTAAGGGGTAGTTATGGGTTCGATTCCCGTTGCGGGTGCCAAAAAAGACCGACGGCAAAACCGTCGGTCTTTTTGGTACCCGCGCGCCGAATCCATCTTTGCGAGCAAAGCGAGCAAAAATGGGTTCGCATCCTCGGCGCAGAACGCGTCAAGCTTGCTTGTAAGCGGCAAGCCGAAGGATATTCGCCACAGGCGAAATTCCCGTTATTACACTTTTGACCGACGGCAAAACCGTCGGTCTTTTTGGTACCCACACGCCGAACCCATCTTTGCGAGCAAAGCGAGCAAAAATGGGTTCGCATCCTCGGCGCAGAGCGCGCCCGTCTTGCTTGTAAGCTGCAAGCCAAAGGATATTCGCCACAGGCGAAATTCCCGCTTTTATTTACAATACATTTATACAATCTTATTTAAAATCTTCTCTTTTTCCTTTATAATTATACTATAAACCACAGCGGAGGTAAAGATATGCAAAGCGAACTCAACATCAAAGTTCCATTTTGGGGCAGAAATTATATGTTCTACGCTTACAGTGCACTCGTTGGCTTGTTCGGCGGGCTTGGGTTTTATTGCTTTATCAATTTTGCATTCAGCAATGCAAGCAGACATCCTATCTCGTATCCCGCTTACCTCTCACTCGGCTTTTTTGCTTTACTTGTTTGTTTTCTCTTTATTGGGCTTTACTGTAGTTATTATAGCTATATGAAGAAAAAACTTCAAACAATCCTGCATTTTCTCACAGTTGTTGCTGGGTTTGTTATCGGTTTGCCCTTTTCGGGACTTATGGATAAGATTCTCCGCGCCATACTTGGGCCTTTGGTAAAATAAATCGCAAAAAATTCGAAAATATCCTATATTTTTTCTCAAAACCTATTGACAAATTCGCGGTTTCATTGTATAATAATATGCCGCTTGAAATCGGCTCTTTTTTAAGTGCGTTTTTAACGCCGCCGAAGGTACAGCGAGTCTAAAATGAAAGAGAGGTGCTTTCCAGTGTTTGCTATTATCACTACTGGCGGAAAGCAGTACAAAGTCACCGAGGGCGATATCATCTTTATCGAGAAGCTCGGCGCAGAAGAAGGCAGCGAGGTTGTTTTTGAGCAGGTTAATGC
>JAGBRZ010000137.1 GCA_017632155.1 Clostridia bacterium | reverse complement strand
CGGATCTTGTTTTAATGTTAGATCCGTACGAGGAGTCGTCGGGCGGAGAGCAATCCGGTCTTGATGATGAAAATTCCTCCAATGAATCGGAGAGCGAGCAGGGAACCGACGAGCCGATTACGCAAAAACTTCCTCATAAGCGTAATCTTTTGCCGGTTATTGAAAAAAACAACGATTGTGTCGGTTGGATATATATCGAGGATACACAGGTCAATTATCCGGTTATGTATACGCCGTATGAAGCGCAAAAGTATATCGATAAAAGCTTCGATCTGAAATCGAGCTCCTATGGCGTTCCTTTTATCGAGGCTAAGTGCACCCCGAACGGAGATCACGTCGTTATATACGGTCATAATATGAAAAACGGCTCAATGTTTGCCGTTATTAAGAAATACCGCGATAAAGAGTTTTTTGATTCGCACCCTGTTATTGAATACGAAACAACCGAGGGATGCAGAAGCTATACCGTTATCGCAATGTGCGAACTGCACGCAAAGGATAAATGGTATTCCTATCTCGATACGAGCGATTCTGATGAATTTGAATCCCAGATTTCGCGTATCCTTACCAGAGCCGTTCAAAAATCAGATATCGAATTAATTCACGGCAAGAAGCTTCTCACGCTTTCTACCTGTCAGGGCGGGGATGATAATACTCGACGTGTGCTGATTGCGATAGAAAACTAATCAGAATATAAAATAGAAAGTGAGCGATCATAACAGATTAAAGTTATGATCGCTCGTTTTTAGTCTTGATATAGATATACTCGGAATATTTGTGATGACCGCAAAATTCAGTAAAACAATTATACACGAAGCATACTTCACGTTCCGCTTGCGGAACACTTAGTTCAAAAAAGAACCTTTGTCTTGGTAGACAAAGGTTCGTTTTTGTCGGTGCGGGTAGCAGGACTTGAACCTGTACGAGTTGCCCCACTAGAACCTGAATCTAGCGCGTCTGCCAATTCCGCCATACCCGCGTTTTCGGTCATAAACCGAAAGATATTTTATAATAAAATTGTTGATTTGTCAATAGTAAAATTCGATTACATGAATTTTGCCGTTCTGTCGTAGGGCAGATACCCAAAGAAATTGTATAATAAATCGTCAATATCTCCGTGATAGTCGTATCCTACCATGCGCGAGAACTCTTTTCCGTCCTCGAAAATTATCAAGGTCGGATATTCGGTTACGTTGCAACGTCCGAAAAGAGGGGTTACGATGTCTATATTTGCGTACGCGACGATCATCTTTCCGTCAAAGCGTTGTGCGTACCATTCAAGCGCATTATATAAAAACAGACTGTCTTTCTGATAATTTGCTCCGAAGCATACCAAGGCAGGAAGATCGGAGGTTAGAATATACTCGTCGAAATTCCATGCGTTGACCTCTAAAGGCTTCTGGCGTTTTAACTTTTTGATACCGGGAATCATATCAAGCCTCTTTATAATACAGCATACAGTGGCAGTATCCTTCGAAGTTGGGATCCTTTATCTGCTCTCGGAATTCTTTGCAAATGCATTTATAGTCGTCGGTTTTTTCGCGTCTGCAGGGGCAGTAACCGCCGTTCTTTTCGAGCCCTTGCTTGATTATTTCGACCATTTTTTCGTCTTCGTTGTATCTTACCTTCATATTAATACCTTTTTATACTTATGATGTATAAGATGATTTTAATACAATGCGTGTCTTATGTCAAGTTTAAAATCGACGCGTGAGAGATTTTATTAGGATAACTCTTACGGCGATTATATTTCACCGAAGTAGCAGCGCGTGATGTAAGGATATTTCAAGGTTCCGTTCGATTGGTGTTTTTCAAACACCTCTTCGATAGAATTTATGTAGTCGTCGTATATCGAGTCGTTTTCTTTCGGCGCATACGAGGAGGAAAGATTCCTCGCAATAAAATCTTCGCGATTATAAATGAGGTCGTTTCGAAACTCTACAAGCTCAAATTTACCGTAGAAGAAATCGGAGAACGCATTTTTTGAAAAATCCATCCCATTAGATGATCCTTTAAAATCTTTACAGAACTTTTTGTTGACAGCAAAGTTGTCTTGAATTATTTCGCTGTTGCTATCTCTGTCGTTCCAAACGAGAACTACTTTCCCATTGGGCTTAAGTATTCGTTTACATTCATTCTGAAACAGTTCTCTGTCGAACCAATGAAATGCTTGTGCAACGGTTATGAGGTCAACCGAGCAATCGGGAAGAGAAGTGTTCTCTGCGGTTGCGTTGACAGAAGTGATATTCGCAATCGTTTTGTATTTTTCTTCGGCATTAACACGCATATCGTCGTTTGGCTCAACAGCAAACACCGAAATTGTGAATTTTGAGAGTTCAATTGTGAATATACCGGTACCCGAACCGATATCGGCTGCAACTGTATTTTTGTCTATAACTCTTTTGGCTAATAGAGAACTAAAGAGCGCCTCGGGATAGCTCGGTCTTGCTTTTGAATACACCGTTCCTTTTGAATTGAATTTATTTACGTTCATTGATATCCCTCGGGTGTTTTAAACTTGATTTGTGTTGATAATTCACTTTGCTTATGAATTTTCGATTTTCTTTATAGTATCATTTTTGATCTCATTACGAAGTTCTTTAGTCCATTCAGACCATTGACAGTTTTCTTCACCGTATGTAAGATTCAGTTCCAATTCCAACGGAAGCCAGGTTGATATATCGGCTTCGTTATGAGATATAACTGCTTCTGCATTATCTAATGCTTTGTATAATTTTGCCTCGGGGGTTTTTAATTCAGCCATTTCTGAAAACAAATCAGATAATTCTTTTTCTGCGGTGTGGGGAAGTAAAGACAACAAATAATTTATCGCATCGTTTTCTTCATTTTCGTTTATATCGGTTTTATAGAACGATGGGACATCACCCGTAACAGCTTCGCCTAAATCGTGAATGAGACACATTTTAATTACTTTGTCAATATTCAACTCGGGATATTCATCTTTACATAGCATTGCCATAACAGCTAATCTAAAAGAGTGTTCGGCAACGCTTTCTTGCCGCCCGCTGCTTGTCCATGAGTGTCTTGTATTGCATTTTAATTTTTCGATAACACCTAAAAAATCAATAAGAGTTCTTGCGTTCATATTTGTACCGGCCTACAATAAATTTTCATCTCTCATTTTCGAGAGAGAGCGATCGATTGATGCTTCGAGCTCTGCTTCTACGTTGTAATATACGGCGAGTTGTACAAGCGCGTTTATAGCTTGCTTTATTTCGTCCGCCAAGTGTTGCTTAGAAGGTTCTCCGTGTTTTAAGGATTTGATACCGCTTTTTTCAAAGTGATTGACTTCGCTTGCTACTTCACCGCATTCTTCAAGTATTCGTGTTGCGATTTGAAAGGGATTATTTCCGTTGGGGAAACGGTTTGTATAACCTTTCGCTAATAAATATAACTTTTTCATTATTTCATCCTCCGCATTAACTATATATGCTTTTAGATAGCTATTGTATCATAAAATTCATAATACTTCAATATTTAGGTGTTTTCATTTTAATCCTCCCATTCTAAAGTAACTTCATCAATAGGTGATTGTTCAACATATCCGACGTTTTTATATGCTGTATTTGAAGAAGGATTAGACATATCAGTATATAAAGTTGGTGTTTTTCCATTTTGTAAAATCAAATCGCTTATATGCGCAACTATTGCAGAAGCATATCCCTTTTTTCTATATGCGGGTAATGTATATACACGGCTAACTGCAACGTATTTTTCGGTTTCGCGTGTGCCATGTGCCATTGCTACTACGCCATCTTCATCTTTAACAATAAAACAGTATTGATTATTCAAAAGCTTCGACGCAATATCAATATAATCTGCCGGAGATTTGTTTTCTTCGCCAAAGCATTCTTTATCAAAATTACATAAGCATATCGCAATGCCGTTAACATCTTTTTCGGTAGGTTTTTCTATAACAACGTTTTGATTTTTTGCAGGGATGACCTTTTTGTTTTCAAAGCTTTGCATATTTACAACTGATTTTGCTATATTCTTTTTTGTTGCAAAAGTATTCGATAAAATTTCAGCAATTATCGGTTTTGCAACAAATTTTAATTTTCTTTTGTCCTTAAACTGATTATAAAAATATTCTGCCAATTCAGTTTTTGCCATGTCAGAGATACTATCCGCTGTCCATATCCATACAGGCATATCGGGATGTGAAGCTCCAATTACAAAGCTGTTTTCATCTGACACCAAGAGAATCGGAAATTCTTTAATTATTTCCAATAACTGAAAAGGAATAATATCTTTTTGATATTGTTGCGACTGAAATATAGAGTGATTTTTATCTATCGTGATAATCATATTTTATTCTCCCATTCCAAATAACCGCTTGTAAAAGGCAAGTGGTCAAACTTTTTGTTGCCGATATAATCGAATCCGTGTGAGATGTACCACTGTTTCAAAACTTGACTTTCATCGATTATGCCTATTTTGATTTTGGAGCCGCCGAGAGATTTAACAACGTTCTTTGCGTGTTCAATCATTATACTTCCGTAACCTTTATGTCGGTGTTCGGGCAAAATAGCAAGGTTGTGGAGTTCATATATATTGTCATATTCTTTTGAGATTGACATATATCCTAGGATTTTG
>JAGBRZ010000136.1 GCA_017632155.1 Clostridia bacterium | reverse complement strand
GATTCTAACGAAAATTAATTAACTATAACAATTAATCAGAGGAAAATATGAAGAAAGAAGTAACCGTAAAGGCAAAATCGGTTGAAGAGGCTCTCGCTCTTGCCGCTGAACAGCTCGGCGCACCCGCAAGCGAGATCAAGTACACCGTAATTGCTGAGGCAAAGCGCGGATTCCTCGGACTCGGTTCCACCGATGCTGAGATCAGCGCATACTATATTCCCCGCGGAGAGCAGGCGGCAATCGACTTCATCAACACTGTTATTGCCGATATGCAGCTTACCGCAGACGTTGACGTTCGCGACGGCAAGGACGGCGAGCTCATCATTGATATTTCGGGTGAGGGCTCGGGTATCCTTATCGGTCACCACGGCGACACTCTTGATGCACTCCAGTATCTTCTCAACCTCGCTGCTAACCGCCGTGAGGAAGGCGAGAAGAGAGAGTATCTCAAGGTTACCCTTGATATCGAGGGCTACCGCGCAAAGAGAGAGGAAACTCTCCGCGCGCTTGCAAGAAAGCAGGCTGACAAGGTTCTCAAGTATAAGAGAAGCGTAATGCTTGAGCCCATGAACCCCTACGAGAGACGAATCATCCACTCCGAGGTTCAGACCATCAAGGGCGTAAGCACCAACTCCATCGGCAGCGAAAACAACCGCAAGATCGTTATCTATCTCGATAACTCTGCTGACGCGGAGTAATAGAAAAACCCCGCTGCTGATATATCAGCAGCGGGGTTTTTAGTGGTCAGTGGTTAGTGGTCAGTGAATAGAAAGACGCGATTTGTCTTCTCATAAATTACTTTTTGAGCAAAGCGAAAAAAGTTTCCTTCACTGTTCACTGTCCACTGTTCACTGTCCACTCATAAACCAAGCACGAGGTAATCACAAAATGTTTACTACCGCATTTAATACGATCGCCGCAATTTCGACGCCCCAGGGCAAGGGCGGTGTGGCGCTCGTTCGCATATCGGGTCCCGAGGCAAATGCCGTCGGCGACAGAATTTTTAAGAGAATAAACGGTAAGATCCCCTCCGAAAGTGCGCCCAGAACTGCACTTTTCGGTGAGATCGTTGACCCCGACAGTCAAAAACGCATTGACACGGGGCTTTTCACGCGCTTCGCCGCGCCGAATTCCTTCACGGGTGAGGACACGGTTGAGATCTGCTGTCACGGCGGAATCCTTGTCACCCGCGCCGTGCTTGGAGCCGCGCTTGCGGCGGGTGCAAGACGTGCAGAGGCGGGCGAATTCACTCGCCGCGCGTTTGCCGCGGGCAAGCTTTCGCTCCCCGAGGCAGAGGCTCTCGGGATGCTCCTCGACGCGGGCACGGAGGCTCAGCTTCGACTCTCGCGCGGAGGCATGAGCGGTGCGCTTTCCTCGGCATGCGACACCCTTCGCCGCGAGATCACCACGCTTCTTGAGGATATTTACGCCCGCGTGGACTTCCCCGAGGAAGATCTCGGCTCGATCTCGGACGACGAGGTTCTTGACCGACTTGCCTCTCTGATCGCATCGGCAAAGAAGCTTGCCGCGACCTATTCGACGGGCAGAGCGGTTGCCGAGGGCATTCCCACCGTCATCTGCGGCAGAACGAATGCGGGCAAGAGCACGCTTTACAATCTTCTTGTCGGCTCGGACGAGGCTATCGTCACCGACATTGAGGGCACAACGCGCGATATTCTGACCGCGACGGTTTCCTACGGCGACGTCACGCTTCTCCTTTCCGACACTGCGGGTCTGCGCGAAACGGCTGAGGAAGTCGAGCGCATCGGCATTCGCCGCGCAGAGGAAAAGATCGACTCGGCGGAGCTTGTTCTCTTCCTTATCGACTCTTCAAGAGCACCATCCGAGGACGATGTTGCACTCTCGGAAAAGCTCTCGTCGCACAGCGGAAAGGTCATTGCCATTCTGACAAAATCCGACCTTGAGCGCAACGAGAATGCAGAAAAGCTTGCATCGAAATTCGATCTTCGCGTCACTCTCTCGGTTAAAAGCGGCGCGGGATGCGAAGAGCTTGAAAAGCTTATCAATCAGCTCTTCATCGACGGCGAGCTTGACACCGAACGCGACGCCGTTATCTCATCCGCGCGCCAGCACGATGCACTTCTGCGCGTGATCGATGCACTCGGAGAGGCGCTTTCTTCACTCAATGACGGCTTTCCGCCCGATGTTGCGGGAGTTTGCCTTGAGGATGCCGCCGCGCGTCTTTGCGAGCTCGACGGACGCGGACACGGAGCGGTGGGAGCGGATATTGCGGATGGAATATTTTCGAGGTTCTGTGTGGGGAAATGATTCTGTCGCGCTTCGCGCAGAATGAGTATTTGCCTGCGGCAAATCTCGACTCTGCCTTGTCGGCTTACGCCTCCATTTTCCTTCGGAAAACCGCCAGAGCCGCGCTCGTTCTAAAATCTTTTGAAGATTTTTAAGAAACTTTTCTTGAAAAGTTTCTTAAACGGAGCACGAGGCAGCGCCTCGTACTAATACGAGAGCTTCAGCTCTCGATGAGTGCTTCAAAACTCTGAAGCTCTGCTTCTGAGTTTTGGACGTAAGTGTTCCTTTCCGATTGTAGGAAAGGGGCACTTACGTCACTTCTTTTATTATCCACAACATACCGCAATATTTGTCCGAATTTCACCCCGAAAACGTGAGTTTTCGGGGTGTTTTTTCATTTTTTGTCCGCTTTCCTATTGATTTTTTTCCAAATGTATAGTATAATTAAATTAACTATATAATAACGGAGGTTTATCCGATGAACAACGATTTCACATCCACCTACGAATACACCGTCGAGCAGAAGGCCGAGGGCAAATTCCGTCTTATGAAGATCGCCTTTTTGGCGCTTTACGTCCTCTACCCCGTCATATTTATGGCTGTTCTGTTTATAATCCAATTGTTCCAGCTCTTCGCACTCGTTGCGGTTACCGAATGGATGCTCGTTTACTTCACTTGGAAATACACAAAGCCCGAATACGAATATTCCGTCACCTCGGGAAGAGTCACTTTCTCCGTAATTCACGGCAAGCGTTCGCGCAAGGAAATGCTCAATTTCGCTATCAAGGATTGTCTGCAGATCGCGCCCGCAACCGAGCGTGAATGGATCGAGCGACTTGAGATCTATGACCCCGAAATTACATACTCTGCTCTGTCAAGTATCAACTCGCCCGACAAATACTACGCCGCTTTTGAAAATGAGGAGGGCAAGCGTTGCGTGTTCTATTTTGAAGCAACCGAAAAAATGCTCAAATTCTGCCGCAACTACAACTCCTCGCACACCGTTGTCACAAAGGTACGTTACTGATGAAAAAAATATCCTCCTTCACCGTTGACCACGACCGCCTTGAACGCGGTATTTACGTCAGCCGCATTGACGGCGACATTGTTACATATGACCTTCGTATGCGCCGCCCCAATGCGGGCGACTACATCACTCCCCTCGCCGCGCACTCGCTTGAGCATCTGCTTGCGACTTATATGCGTTCGGGTGAGGCGGGCGACCGCGTCATTTACGTTGGTCCTATGGGCTGCAGAACCGGTTTTTACCTGCTTATGTCGGGTGGAACCGAGAAAAATGCCGAAAATTTTGCTGCGCTTTGTACCGCTCTCGACAACATCATTGCACACGAGGGCAAAATGCCCGGTGCCGCTCGCCGCGAATGCGGCAATTTCCGCGCGCTTTCTCTGAAGGCGGCAAAGGACGAGGCGAAAAAATACATTGAGGTGCTTGACGCATTCCGCCGCGCGGGCACACTTCCCACTTTTGAATACGAGGGCGGAAGATCGGGTATATAATTATGAAAACTAAACTTGGAATTATCGGAGCAATGGAGAGCGAGGTTGAGCTTCTCGTGTCGCTCCTTGAAAACAAAGAATGCCGCAAGATCGGCAAGCACACCTACTACACCGGCACTCTTTCGGGCACGCCCACCGTCATCGCTCGCGCGGGCGTTGGTAAGGTCAATGCCGCGGTCTGCACCGCCGCAATGATCCTTGAATTTGCGCCCGAATATATCCTCAACACAGGCGTTGCGGGTGCGCTCGGCAAAGGCATCACAGTTGGTGACGTCATTATTGCCGATTCCTGCGTTGAATACGATCTTGAATACGGCGCGCTCGGTGACAAACGCGGATCGATCTTCTATCCTGATTCAACCTCCGAGATCGTTATGCCCTCCGACGGCGAGCTTTCCTCTCTTCTTGAGGGCGCGGCGCGCGGAGTTTCAGGCGGTGAATTTGAGGTCAAGCGCGGAGTTGTTGCAACCGGCGACAAGTTCATCTCGAGCAATGACGCGCGCGCGGACATCCTTTCCGCTTTTCCCGAGGCACTTTGCTGTGAGATGGAGGGCGCGGCGATCGCGCAGGTCTGCCGCCTTTACTCGGTGAAATTCTCCGTCCTTCGCTCGATGTCGGATTCGGCAGACGGCGAGGCTGAAATGGACTTCCCCACATTCGTAAAGCTTTCCGCCGACCGTGCGGCAAAGATTGCGCTCTCTCTTGCAAAATCACTCTCGTAAGGACTAAAAAAATGAAATTACCGATCAAATATCATGACGGAAAGCGAATTGAAACCATTCGTTCCGCAATTCGCGCATCTGCTCGTCGTTACAGCTCAAGAACCGCTATTATGCAAAAGTTTGCGGGTTCATACCGCGAGATCAGCTACGCGGAGCTTCTTTACAAGGTTGAGGGTCTTGGTACGGAGCTTCTTGAGCGCGGATTTTACGGCAAAAAGATCATCATTTACGGTGAAAGCTGCCTTGAATGGGCAACTGTATTTCTTGCGGCGACTTGCGGCCTTTCGGTAGCCGTCACCATTGACAAGGACATCGACTCCGCGGAGCTTTCGATGATTGCGGAGAAGACAGAAGCCGCAGCAATATTCTATTCATCACGCCTTGAGGAAAACGTTGCATCCCTCAATATCAAAAAATTCTCCTTCAATAGCCTTGAGGCTTTGATTGAGGAGGGTGCCGAGAAGCTTGCCTGCGGAAACACATCGTATCTGCGCCTTTCTATCGACGAGGGCGACCTTGCAGTTATCAGCTTTGGCAAAAATCAGTCAGGCGGGGCAAAGGGCATTATGCTTTCGCAGAAGAACATTTGCTTTGACCTCAGCGAGCTGACGAAAACCCTGATCTGCTTCCCCGAGGACGTCTTTCTTTCCGTTCTTCCAATGCACCACGTTTACGAGATGACTTGCGGATTCCTTTATCCCCTCATTTCGGGCGCTTGCGTTGCTTTTTGCGAGGGATTGCGCTATATTTCGAGAAATATTCAAGAAGTCAAGCCGACCGTCATGGTCTGCGTGCCCTATCTGCTTGAAACGATCTACCGAAAGATTAAGAACAACATCCACAAAAAGGGCAGCGAAAAGCGCGTGCGCGCGGCTATCAAGCTGACGGGCTCGAGCATTTCGCTCAAAAAGCGCGTTTTCAGCGAGATCCACGATTCCCTTGGCGGCAGACTTCGCCTCTTCGTTTCGGGCGGTACGATTGCCGATCCCGAGATCATTCGCGGACTGCGCGAGCTTGGCTTCCGAACCGCGCAAAGCTACGGACTCAGCGAAAATCTGCCCCTCATTTCGATCTGCTCCGATTTTGCCTACAATGACACCTCGGTTGGCATCTGTGTGCCCGACGGTGTGCTTGATATTTACGATATCGGCGGCGACGGCATTGGCGAGATCAGATACAAGGGTGAAAATATTCACGCGGGAATTCTCGGCGAGGGCGCAAACTCCGCCGTTCGCGACGGCTGGCTCTACACGGGCGACCTCGGCCGCATTGACCGCGACGGATTCCTTTACATTTCAGGCAAGAAAAAGAACGCTTTCGTCACAGCTTCGGGCAAAAATATCTTCCCCGAGGAGCTTGAGGAGCTTCTTTGCCGCAATCCATTCGTCAGCGAGGCTGTTGTTGTCGGCTACGTCAACGAGGCACGCGAGGATTATGACATTGTTGCCGTTCTTCGCCCCGAGATTTCAGAATTTGAGGAAGCTTACGGCAAGCATTTCTCGCGCGGACAGGTTGATGCCGAATTCAACCGCGCAATCGATGAGGTAAACCGTCTCACCGATCCTTACAAAAAGATACATTTCTTTGTAACCCGCCGCGAGGAATTCAATGCATCCTCTTCCCGCAAGATCCATCGCTCGCAGGTTGCAGAGGAATCCCGCGCGGAATATCTGCGCAAACTCGCAAGAACATAAAATCTCAATTGAAAAACTTCGTTTTACAATTGGAATTAATTACATAGGAGATTCACAATGCATATTTCACTTGCAGGCAGACTTGGAAGCGGAAAAAGCACGCTTGCCAAGATCTTTTGTCCCAAATACGGCTTTGAGCATTACTACACCGGCGCAATTATGCGCGCACTTGCCGAAGAGCGCGGAATGAGCGCGCTTGAATTCAATCAGATGTGCGAAAATGACCGCTCTGCCGACTATATGATCGATAACAAGACCACCGAGGTCTCCCGCGAGCGCCGTGATGACAAGATCCTCTTCGATTCGCGCATGGCTTGGCACTTTGCCGAGAACTCCTTCAAGGTCTACCTTTACGTGCCGATCGAGGTTTCCGTCAAGCGCATTATGGGCGACTCATCGCGCGGAAACGTTGAGGAATACAAGGACGCGGCAGACGCAGAGGCAAAGATTCTTGCACGTATGCAGTCGGAAAGTCTTCGCTACAAGGAATTTTACGGCGTTGACAACCACGACCTGAACAACTACGACCTCGTTCTTTGCACCTCTTCGATTTCACCCGAGGAAGCCGCTGATATCATTTGGCGCGAATTTAATATTTACCTTGAAAATCCCGAGGGATATCCGAAGCCTAATAAGCTTTTTATGGAGTAAAAGTGACCGCTTGGCAATGGTCAGATAAATGAAATATATTTTATATTTTTTCAGGCGGTTTTTTAAGTCGATTGGGTGCCTCTTCTTGCTTTTGGTCATAATAATTGAAGGTTGGCTCGTCATTGGAGTGCGGATAAATGAAAATCCGCCGATTGTGCAGGAATACGTTATTGAAAGCGACAAGATCTCCTCGCCCGTGACGCTTGTCCTTCTTTCCGACCTTCACGGATGCGAGCATCCAACGCTTGTCGAGCAAGTAAAGGGGATTTCGCCCGATCTCATCCTTCTTTGCGGCGATATGATAAACCAGGACCACGAAACCGGCGAAGATATTCTCGTCACGGCGGGTGTGGTCAGGGAGCTTTGCAAAATTGCACCCGTTTATTACTCGCTTGGCAATCACGAGCTTGCGCGCATCGGACTGCACGAGCACGATGCAGTGAAGCGTATCCTCGCGGAAGGTGCGGTTTTGCTTGAAAAAGACTACGTTGACCTTGAGATACGCGGCAACGCGCTTCGCCTTGGCGGTCTTTACACGCCGAATTCGGCAGAAACCGCAAAACCGAGTGCCGATTCCGTTGAAGGATTCCTTTCGGATTTCTGCGCGACGGGTTCCTTCCGCATTCTGCTTGAGCACCGCCCCGCGTCCTTCACAGATGCGATTTATCCCGCAGGATATGAACCCGAGCTCGTTCTTTCGGGTCATTTGCACGGGGGACACGTCATTCTTCCCTTCCTTGGTCCCGTTTACGGGGCAAATTCGGGCTTTTTCCCGAAATATGCGCTTGGCGCATTTGAATTTGACAATTCCACGCTCATCGTGTCAGCGGGTCTTTCGACCGACAGGCACATCATTCCGCGTGTAAACAATCCAACCGAGATAACAAAGATCACATTGGAGTAAAGAATCCAATTGTAAAACTGCGTTTTACAATTGAAGACCCGCGCGGCGGGGATGCACGCGCCTTGCTCGTTGGGTAGGTGTTTTTTCAGAGGCAAAGCCCCCCAAAAAACGGATTTTATTAAATTATACATTTTGAAATCAATTATTTTGGAGTAATGATATGAACGGAGAAAATAAACCGATCATCGGAATCACCTCTTCGATGGCGGAGAACAGTTTTATAAGAATGCGTCGCAACTATTTTGACGCCATTGTTGATGCGGGCGGAATTCCCGTTTTTATGCCGCACAACGGAGGCGCAGAGGACGCGGCGAAATTCCTCGAATTCTGCGACGGCGTGCTTTTCGCGGGCGGCGACGACGTTGACCCCAAGCATTACGGTGAGGAGATCGCATTTGACAACGTTGAAACCACTCCCCTTCGCGATGATTTTGAGCTTGCGCTAGCAGATCTGATGAAAAAATGCAACAAGCCCATCCTTGGCATCTGCCGCGGCGAACAGCTTCTCAACGTCGCCTTCGGCGGAAGCCTTTATCAGCACATTGACGGCCACCGTCAGGAAGAAAAGGGCGCACTCAATCTCCGCTCGGCGAAGATCAAGGAGGGCAGTTTTCTCCACGAGATCGTCGGTGAGGATGAGATCAAGACCAACTCCTTCCACCATCAGGCGGTAAAGGCTGTCGCACCCGGATTTATTGCCTCTGCGGTTGCCGATGACGGAACCGTTGAAGCTATCGAGCCCGCAGAAAAGACCGAACGCTTCTTCCTTGCCGTTCAATGGCACCCCGAATATCTCTTCAAGCACGATGCACCCGCAAAAAACATCTTCAAAGCCTTCGTTGAGGCGGCGAAAAAGGAATTAAAATGAAAGAACAAAATAATAAATACCGCGAGATAATCGTTTACATCATCGTCGGACTGATGACCACCGCCGTTTCCTACGGCATTCGACTTGGAATCATCTACGGATGCTCACCCCTCCTTGGCATTGATCTTTCCGCCGAGGGTGGCAGAGCCGCTGTGCTTCGTACTGTTGCCGTTTCTATCGGCTGGGTTGCGGGCGTTATCTTCGCGTTTTTCACCAACAAAGCTTGGGTATTCCAGGACAAGGTCAGCGGCAGACGTGCCGTTTTGATTCAGTTTGCCGAATTCACCCTCTCACGCGTTTTCACCTACTTCGTCGAGCTCGGTCTTGGCGTTGGCGTGCCTCCGCTTCTCACCGCACTCGGCTACAAGCCTTTCAAGATCATTCTCACATTCGATGCCGACCTCATCGCAACCGGTGTTTCGGTTGTTCTCGTCACAGTACTCAACTACATCCTCTCAAAGCTTCTCGTTTTCCGAAAGAAAAAGTAATTGAGGTATCAAAATGATCTCAAAAGTTTACAGCGCGGCGCTTTCGGGCATTGAAAGCTTTCGCGTTACGATAGAAGTTGACAGCTTTCCCACCCTTGAGCCGTCCCTTCAGCTTGTCGGTCTGCCCGACACGGCTGTGCGTGAGGCGAAGGACCGCATCAAATCCGCCTGCTTCAACAGCGGCTATTCCTGGCCCGATGCCTCGTTCACGATAAATCTTGCCCCCGCAGACCGCCGCAAGGAGGGCTCGGCTTTTGACGTGCCGCTCCTGCTCGGCATTCTTCGCTGCGGCGGAACGGTTATGCAGGGCGTCACCTTTGAGGGACGTTGCTTCACGGGCGAGCTTTCGCTGACGGGCGAGGTGCGCCCCGTTCACGGCGTGCTTTCGATGTGCGCCGATGCCAAGCGCGACGGCTTCCGTGAGTTTTACGCTCCCGCTGAGAATGCACGCGAGGCGGCGGCTGTCGAGGGCATCACGGTTTACGCCGTTCACCACATTCGCGACATTGTTGACCACCTCAACGGCAAAAAGGCGATGACTCCCGTTGTGCCCGATATTCATTCATTTGAGGATGCATATACGGGCGGTATCGACTTTGCCGACGTTAAGGGTCAGCTTGCCGCAAAGCGCGCGATGGAGATCGCCGCCGCGGGCGGGCACAATATTCTCTTGATCGGCCCTCCCGGCACGGGAAAATCGATGCTTGCAAAGCGTCTGCCCACAATTTTGCCTCCGCTCACATTCGACGAGGCTATTGAAACGACAAAAATCCACTCGGTTGCGGGCACTCTGCCCGAGGGCTCGTCGCTCCTGACCGCGCGCCCCTTCCGCTCGCCGCACCACACGATGTCTGCGGTATCCCTCGTCGGCGGCGGTGCAAATCCGAAGCCCGGCGAGATCTCGCTGGCGCACAACGGAGTCCTCTTTCTTGACGAGCTCCCCGAGTTTCCGAAAACCATCACAGATAACCTCCGCCAGCCCATTGAGGACAGGCGCGTGACCATCACCCGCGCGCTCGGAAGAGTCACCTACCCTTGCACCTTTATGCTTGTGGCGGCGATGAACCCCTGCCGTTGCGGATTCTTTGGTCATCCGACCCGCAAATGCACCTGCGGTAAGGGCGAGGTTCAGCGTTACATATCAAAAATAAGCGGTCCTCTTCTTGACCGAATCGACATTCAGATCGAGCTTCCCTCTCTTTCTTACGACGAGATCTCGGCGCGAAGCGAAAGCACAGAAACCTCGGCGCAGATCCGCGAGAGAGTCATCGCCGCGCGCGAATTTATGCAAAGAAGACTCGAAGCCGAGGGCCTTTCGGGACTTGGAATCTTCTCGAACGCTCAGCTTGATGCCTCGGGCATTCGCAAGACCTGCCACCCGACCGATCAGGCAGTTGAGGTTATGCGAATGGCTTATGACCGACTCGGTCTTTCGGCGCGCGGACATGACCGCGTTATGCGAATGGCGCGCACTATTGCCGACCTTGCCGCATCCGAGCGCATTGAAGCAAACCACATCGCGGAGGCGATAACCCTTCGCAGTCTTGATAAAAAATATTGGGGGTAAAAATGGCAGCAGTATACGAAAACCAATCAACAGATTTTTACTGCCGCGGAGATAAGAATTACCGTTCCCAACTCCATTGCAGTCCGCATATTCATTATCACATAGAAATAGTTCAAATTCTTGAGGGTGAAACCATCGGCTATGCCGACACGGAGGAGGTTCACCTTGAAGCGGGCGATATTTTCATCAGCTTCCCCGATCAGGTGCACTACTTTGTGACCCAAAAGCCCGAAAAATACCGCCTTTTCATCGTTTCCCCCGATCTGACGCCCGAATTTCTTTCGATATTCACAAATCAGGTGCCGCGCTCGGCACTCGTCAAGGGTGCGGGGCTTGACCCCGAGATCGACGCGCTTACGGCAACTCTTTTCACCTTCACGGGACACCACCACACGGGCGGTGACCCCTATCGCGATGCCGTCATTCGCGGCTGTCTGCTCGCTCTTTTCGGCAAGCTGCTCCCGATGATGAGCCTTTCCGCTCCAAGAGTGGGCGACTCGAGAGCCGTGCGCGAGATCGTCGGCTTCTGCTCCGAGCATTTTGCAGAGGAGCTTTCGCTTGAAATGCTTGAAGCTGAGCTTCATTTGAGCAAATATTACATCTCGCACCTCTTTTCGGGCAAGCTTGGCATACGCTTCAACGACTATATCAACTCGCTTCGCATCTCGCACGCGTGCCGTCTGCTTCGCCGCGAGGATATGCAGATCACCGAGATCGCGGAGGCGGTCGGTTTTTCGACTCTTCGAACCTTCAACCGCGCGTTTGTCAAATTCCGCGGTATAACACCCAGCGAATTCCGCCGCGAGGGCGCGACCCGTACCGACGGCGCTTCACTTCTCCCAATCTATTATATTAAAGGAAAACAACAATGTCCGAATACGATGCTGTCGCAATTGCCGACGTCAAAGAACTGAAAAACACCCGTGGGCGCATCCTTTCCGTTGACTTCGGAGAGGTGCGGACAGGCCTTGCGATCAGCGACGCCTCGCGCTTTCTCGCCTCGGGAATCGGCAACGTAAAGGTTGGCGGAATCGATAAGACCGCCGCCGAGGTTGCACGGATAGCAAAAGAAAAGGGCGCGGTTGCCGCGGTTGTCGGTCTTCCCCGAAATATGGACGGAAGTGAAGGCGCGCGCGCAGACCGTTGCCGCGATTTTGCCCGTCGGCTTGCGTTTGCCGCAGAGATACCCGTTGCCATGACCGACGAGCGACTGACCACCGTTGCCGCCTCGCGCTACCTCAACGAAACCGACACGCGCGGGGGCAAGCGCAAGAATATCATTGACAGCCTTTCAGCCGAAATTATCCTTCAGAACACGCTTGACAGGCTCAAAAATATGAATTGATCGCAGAATTTACAATTTTTTGCGAATAAACTGTTTGACAAATTCGATTTTTTAGTGTATAATATATGTATGAATGTTTAAATTTGCCCCTGAAGGAGTAAAAAATGTTTAACATAGGAGATCTGCTGTTTTACGGCACTAACGGCGTGTGCCGCGTTAGTGAAATATGCGCGTCCCCCTTTGATTCAAACGATACGCGAAGCTTTTATAAGCTTACCCCAATCGCAGAGAATTCTACTCTTGTTATCTACACTCCCGTGGACAATACGCAGGTCGTTATGCGTTCGCTTATCTCAAAAGATGAGGCGGAGGCTTTGCTTGCGCGCATTGGAAGCATTGAAAAGGTTTCTGTTGCCATTGAAAAGCACCGCAAGGATGCTTACCGCGAAACCATACGCGAGGGCAATCCGGAAGGATTTGTCAAAATAATCAAAACCGTTCGCGCGCGCCGCGAGCTCTTCCGCCGTACCCGCCGCCGTGTTCCCGACATGGACAACGATTTTGAACATACCGCAAAAACCTGCCTTTACGGTGAGCTTTCCACCGTCCTCGGCATTTGCCGCGAGGATATACATCGCATTATCACCGAAAGTATTCTTGAAGAAAACTAAACACACACGGACCGATCTGACAAAAAATTTGCCAATCGGTCCGTTTTTTAAACCACAGAAATACAGGAGGACAAAATGAAAAAACTTATCGCTCTTGCAGTTTTATTATTGAGCGCGATCATACTTTCATCTTGCGGTGAGCTTCCGACAGCATCGGGGCCGATCTCACTTGATCAAAATGAGATCAGAGATATCGCCCGTGCAGTAAAAAGGAATAATAAAGATATCGGAAATTACGTTATTGAATGCTACGGCAAGTATGACGGAGTTTTCATTTGCCGAATTATTGAGGAAGGTGTTGAGCCGGACGGCATAAAAAGCGTCACCGTTGAGAAGTATATATTCAATTTTCCCGAAAATTCCGCACTTTCGGTCATTGCAGACGGAAAGATCTTCTCTCTTTATGATGCTTATTATGTTAAAAATGTGATAAGCGCGCCCATGCTTTCTGCCGTACACGCGCTCTGCTACCCTATCGAGATTGAAACAGAGCCCCCGATCGATCTTCTGAACACTCCGCCGACATCTACGGGGCCCGTTGTTTTGACCGACGATGAGATGGTCAAAATTGCGCAAACGATTATGGCAAATAACGAAAGTTCAAGCAAGAGAATGGCTTATTACCGCATCGAATGCTACGCCAAGGCAGACGGAGTTTACGTCGGATTTCTTGACGAGCCCGGGCTTATGTATATACAAACCCTCGAAAGCCACACGATTGGTGGCTTTACATTTGAATATCCCAGCGGAAGAACTATGAGAGTCTGCGACGGAAAAGGCGTGTATTCAATGAAAGATGCATACGACAAGGGAATCCTTTCGGATGCGCTTCTCGAAGCGGCTTATAACGCTTATACGGCTAAATAATAAGAAATATCGGACAGCGATCTGCTGTCCGATATTTGTTATGAATAAAAATCGTGCCGTCCGACGGTCATTGTGTATTCGCGGTTGGCGGTGATCCAGCTGCCGGCGGCGATGCTGCTGTTGAAGAAAAACAGAATGTTCGGATCGAGCGAAAATCCTTCAAGGCAGAGTTTTGCGGCGATGATGCTCGATTCGGTGGGCTCAAGGTTTCTGTTGCCATTGAAAAGCACCGCAAGGATGCTTACCGCGAAACCATACGCGAGGGCAATCCGGAAGGATTTGTCAAAATAATCAACGTTCGCGCGCGCCGCGAGCTCTTCCGCCGCACCCGCCGCCGTGTTCCCGACATGGACAACGATTTCGAACATACCGCAAAAACCTGCCTTTACGGTGAGCTTTCCACCGTCCTCGGCATTTGCCGCGAGGATATACATCGCATAGTTACCGAAGGTGTATCGGAATTATAATGAAAAAACCGGACCGATCAGTTTGATCGGTCCGGTTTTGTTTTTTAATCAACGATGGAGGAATCGACTATCTTGCCGGCGCGCCATTCTATGTTCACCGTCTTGCCTCCTGCGCGCATGCCCTTGACTTTTCCGTTTTTCCAAAGCTTCGGAAGTGCGGGAAGGAGTGAAAGCTCGCCGTCCTTTGTCTGCACGAGCATTTCGTTTATTGCCGCAATGATGCCGAAGTTGCCGTCGATCTGAAACGGCGGGCAAGCGCAAAGAAGGTTCGGGTAGACGCCGCCTCCCTTACTTCCCTCGCGGGTGGTGCTCACGACACGCAAAAGCATATCGCAAAGCTCAAGTGCGCGGTCGCCCTCGCCGAGGATCGCCCACAAGCAGACCTTCCAGACACAGCTCCAGCCCGTGCCCTCGTCACCGCGCACCTCAAGCGAGCGGCGGCAAGCTTCAAGCAATGCGCTGTCGGTCACCTTTTTTGCGGGATAGAAGGAATATAGATGCGAAAGATGCCTGTGCTCTGGGTCTTTTTCGTCCTTTTCGCCGTCCCATTCGGCAATTCTGCCGTCGGGAAGAATTTCGAGCCACAAAACGTCCTTCAAACGCTTTGTCAGATACTCCGCCCATTCGAGCTCGCGTCGGAGGATCTTGCAAGCGGAAATGCATATTTCAAATGAGTCGCGCACGAGCGACTGATACATCGCCGAATATTTCGCAAGCGCGACCTTGTCCCCGTCAATCTTATAGGAATTTTCGGGCGACGTCGCGGGGCTGAAGATAAGCTTTTCGCCGTGCAGGATGAGCATACTGTCGCAGAAACGCGCCGAGCCCATTATAGCATCAAAGGCTCTGCCACCGAGGAAGTCCTTATCCTTCGTTTCAAGATAATAATCGTAAAGATGCTGTGTCAGCCACGCGCCCGCAAGCGGGAAATATCCAAATTGCACGCCGCTTATTTTGTTCCATTCACCCACAGGGTGACAGACGCGCCAAAGATCGACGTTGTGATTGACGCAGAAGCCGTCCGCGCCGAAAACCTCGCGCGCGGTTTCCTCGCCCGCCTCTGCGAGGTCGTAAATAAACCGATGAAGCGGCTCGCAGCACTCCGCAAGATTCGCGCCGCACGCGCCCCAATAGTTCATCTGTGTGTTGATGTTCACCGTATAGTTACAGCTCCAGGGCGGCGTGGGTGAGATATTCCAGATACCTTGCAGATTCGTCGCCTGCGTTCCGGGGCGCGAGGACGATATCATAAGATAACGCCCGAATTGATACATCAGCGCATAAAGCGCGGGGTCGGGTTTCTCTGCGTGCGCGAAAAGCCTTTCGTCGATCGGAAGATCTTCTCTTCCGCCGTCGATTTCAAGCTCGACACGGCTGAAAAGTGCACCGTAATCCTCAATATGGCGGCGTTTCAGCTCGCTATACGGCTTTTCGAGAGCCGAATCGAGGATCTTTTTTATTTCACCCTTGTAGTCGATCCCGTCAAGATAGGGATGGCGGTCATATCCCGCGAAGCTTGTTTTTATTGTGAGATACACCTCGAGCCAACTCGCACCGCTGACCGAGAGTGAGCAATCATTCTTTGCCACGTCACCGTCGCTCTTGACGCGCACGCCAATGCCGTAACGCATACCCTTCTCTGCGGGATCATCGCTGTAAATATGATGATTTTCTGACTTGATGTAGTTCGGGATGCCGTCACCGGGCGCCTCACCCTCGAGCATCAGAGTATCTCCCTCGACATACACGGTCGGGCGAAGCAAGCAGTCAAGCGAAATATCAAGCTCGGGCAGAGCCTTGCCGCTGTAACGGATGCAGAGCACGTCATCGGGATAGCTAACAAACGCCTCGCGCGCGCAGCCGTCAAAGCGGACGGTGTGAAGCGCGGTGTCAAGCGATAACGCGCGGCGGTAGCCCTTTGCCTCGCCGAAATCGCTCTTGATCACAAGATTTCCCGCGGGCAGATAGCATTGGCTCGGTCCGCCGCAGACATTTTCCACCATCAGCGCTTCCGCCGATTTTATATCTCCCCGAAGCACAAGCTGCCTTACCTCATCAAATGCTTTGGCGCAGCTTTTGTTCATTTTGCGAGGATAACCCGACCACAGCGTGTCATCGTTCAGGGCATACACGTCCTCGTTCACCCCGCCATAGACTACGGCACCGAGGCGACCGTTGCCGAGAACAAGCGATTCCTGAAAATCTTCGGCGCTTCTTAAATAGAACAGTTCATTCATGACATACGCTCCCCAATATACCTTTTTAACAATTATACCACAAAAATCGTAAAAAATCAAGGTTATTTCGGGATACCGAAGCGCGATGCAATAGTTTTTCAGGAATAAAAATCGTGCCGTCCGACGGTCATTGTGTATTCGCGGTTGGCGGTGATCCAGCTGCCGGCGGCGATGCTGCTGTTGAAGAAAAACAGAATGTTCGGGTCGAGCGAAAATCCTTCGAGGCAGAGTTTTGCGGCGATGACGCTCGATTCGGTGGGCTCGCGGTAGACGCTGCCCGTCGAGGCGGGCGTGAACTGCGTGCCGCCGACCTTGTCGAAGATGACTTTATAGATCGTGTCGGGATAATAGTCGCTTCGTGTGCGGTTGATGACTACGGTTCCCACGGCAAGCTGACCGATGAAGGGCTCGCCGCGAGCCTCGGCGGAGATTATGCGCGCGAGCCAATAAAGGTCCTCGTAGCTATACACGTCGTCGGCTTCGGGGAAGGTCGGCACGCCCCAAATGCATATTTCATCCCCCACGATCTCGGTTGAGCGCAATCCCGCCGCCGACATAAGAGCCTCGATGGGCGCACAAAGCACGCCGTAGTCGCGCACGGTGACTGCCGAATCGCTCTTTGAGCAAGGAATCAGTCGGTCACCCGACTCGATATAGCATTTCCCCGCCTCGCCCGTGATGCTCCCACTTGAAAAGAGCGCGCAAAAGCCCTCGATGGGGAGCCAGATCTCGCCCTCGTGCTGAAATGCAAATCCCTTGCCGATCGCTCTGCCGTTTATGTAGAGCGAAAGTGACTCGGCGCCCTCGGGCAGAGTCGGCGCGAGCAGGATTTCTTCTTCCTCCGGCTCGGTTTCCTCGGGTTCTGTTTCGGGAAGGGTTTCCTCTTCGGTCTCGGGAGCTTCAGTTTCGGATGCGGGCGGCTCGGTTTCGGGCGTTTCGGTGACCTCATAAGAGGTTTCGGGCGGCACTTCGCCCTTCGCTTCGGGCATGACAACGCCCGTCATGATGGCAAGTGCCAGGATCGATGCGAATGCCGTTGATAAAAATTGCTTGTGCATAGCTTTTTCTCCTATTTCATTTCATATTTTTTGATCTTGATTTCCATTATTTTTTCGCCTGCCGCGGTCGTTTCCGTGACTGCGGTCGGCAATCCGCTTTTGCTGTCAATGATGTATTCGTAAATCGACGTCCCGCTTTGCAGGCATATCCTCGTTTGCGCCTCACCGCCCGCGCCGGTCACTTTTTCTGCCGCGATGACCTCGCCATCGGGCAAAAAAGCCGCTATCGGCGCGCCGAGCTTTTCGGCGGAGAGTCCCGAAAATGAGATCTCACCAAGCGAGGCGCCCCATACCCCGCAGGAATACTCAACGCAAATGCCCGCAAGCGCATCGGGCGCGGTGAACTTGAGCTTTGATGAGCGCATCCCCTCCGCATCGCGCGCACTTTGAGTGAGGGTTGCCCCAAACTCCACGCCATAGCGCACGCCCTCGATCTCCGCCACTGCTGGCAAGTCGAGGACTCGCAAAAATCCGCCCTCCTCCGTCGGCGCGCAGGAAATGGATGAGAGCATCATCAGCGTCAGAATGATTATTGCCAACAATTTCCTATTTATATACAATTTTTCTCTCCCCTCAACTATTCCGTTATAAATATATTTATCCAATTGTAAAACTGCGTTTTACAATTGCCCCGCTCTGCGGGGATGCGCGCGCTTATCGCCGCTGGACGATATTTTATTCTATTTCGCTGATTTTTACATTAGGCTACTATAAATATATTGCAAAAGCGGAATAAATATGATATAATATAATATGAATTATTGTCGAGTGACAGTAATAAATCACAACGGAGATATTTTATGGCTCATAATTTTTATATAACCTATGCTGATCTGCCGCTGAGCGATGCTCCACGCGCCTGGGTCGAAGTTGACGCCAAGGCTATCAGACATAATTACCGAACCGTTGCCGCCGAGATTGCAAAAAAGCGCAAGGATTGCACCATCATTGCAGTCATCAAGGGTGATGCCTACGGCCACGGCATCAGAGAATGCACGCGCATCTTTCTCTCCGAGGGTTGCCGAGCATTCGCGCTTGCAAGCGTTGAAGAGGCGCTTTGCACCAAAATGATCTGCGACGAGCTCGGAGAAAAAGCCGACATCCTCATCCTCGGTGCGACCGACCCCGCTCACGTTGCTGAGGTCGGCAAGAACGATCTCATCCAAACCATTCCCTCCTTCGATTACGCCAAAAAGCTCTCGCGCGCGGCTACCGAAGCGGGTGTTTGCGTCCGCGCGCACATAAAGCTCGACACAGGTATGAACCGCCTTGGCTTTGCAACCTTCAACGAGGAGCAAAAGACCGTCACCGCCGCAAAGGTAGCGCAGATTGCGAAGATGCCCGGCATCATAATCGACGGTATTTTCTCGCATTTTGCCTCTGCCGATGAAGTTAACGAGCACGGCAAAAAGCGCACCTCGCTTCAGTCGATCAGATTTTTTGACACCATCGACCGCATTCGTCTTGCGGGAGTTGACCCCAGAGTCATTCACCTTTGCAACAGCCCAGGCGCATTCACGCGCCCCTCGAAGGATCTTGCCGACGCAGTTCGAATCGGAATTTCCCTTTTTGGCTTCGGTCCCGCACCGGGGATCGACCTTGGTCTGCGCCCCACCTTCAAGCTTTGCGCCAAGATCGCGCGCATTAGCCGTCTGACTCCCGGTGAAGAACTCGGATACGGCGGTACTTATAAGGTAGAAAAAGAGATCAATTCCGCAACCGTCGGAATCGGCTACGCCGACGGAGTATTCCGTCACGCGGCGGGGCACAGAGTTTCGATCTACTCACCCGACGGCACTTACCGCGGCTCGGGCAAGATAATCGGCAGAGTTTGTATGGATATGTGTATGCTCGACCTTGGCTCAATCGACGCCGCCGAGGGCGATACCGTTGTATTTTACGGCGACGAGCACGTCACCTGCCTTGATTTTGCCACCCATTGCAACACCATTGTGCACGAATGCCTGAGTCTTGTTTCGGGCAGAGTGCCAAGAACAGTTATCAACGACAAGGAATAAGAAAATGAAAAATCACAGCCGCCTCACCGCGCTGTTGCTTTGCATCCTTTTGCTTCTCTCATCCGCCGCTTGTTCGAGCGGAGAAACCGAAGAAACGGAAAGCACAACAGCCCCCGAGACGACCGCAGCTATCACCGAGGAAACGACGGAAGAAGTAATTTCGGTTGTCGCTCCCCCCGAAACCACCGAAGCACCCGAAACCGAACCGCCGACGCCCACCGAAACTATCCGCATCATTATGCAGAACGGGAAAGGCGAGGTAATCCTTTCGGCACTTTCGGATGATAAATACAAATCCATACTCGCAGAGCGAGAAAGAGCTCTGCTTTATGAGCATTCCGCCGAAATTGAGCTTTCGAAGGCAGATGACCTCAAAAGCACTATCACCAACCTTGTTCTTGCAGGAGAAAGCAGATACGATCTTGTGCTGACCGATCCCTTTATCGGCGCAGATCTTTTGAATTCCGGATTGCTTGAAAATCTTTCGGGAGCGGGAATTGCTATCTCTCCCGAAAGCATCGGAATCCGTCAATCGATCACCGAAAGCCTCACGGTTGGCGGCGGGGTCTACCTTTTCGCCTCGGATGCGCTCGTTTCCGATATAAGCGCGACCTACGCGCTCAAGTATAACGGCGCGGCGCTTTCATCCGATCCCATCGAAAAAGCTTTGGCGGGCGAATTCACCGCGGAGCTTATGCTTACTTACATTGCAGAAGCAGAAAATGCGCTTTCTGTCGGAAATTACTCCCCCGTAACCCTCTTCCGCGGTGCGGGCGGTGAGATATTCACCAAAAACGACAAGGATGTTCCGATAAGCGCAATCACTTCGGGCACGATTTTTGCCACGGCATATGATGCCGCGCAAAAGCTTTACTCGAGTGCGACCGAAGAGAACGCGATCTTCACTCTGCAAAAGCTTTCCCCTCTCGCTGAGGGCGAGATCTATTTGCCGCTGCCGAAGCTCTACCCGACATCCGACTACTCCACACCGATAGATCAGTATTCGCTTTCGCTCTTTGCCGCGCCTGCGGGAGTTGTCAGCGGAAGCAGATTGAACACACTCATCACCGCGCTTGCCGTTTGCTCGAATGATTACAGAGCAACCGTGCGCGGCGAGATCACCGAAAAAGGCGCCAAGGATTCGGCAGAGATGCTTGATATCATCGCCGCAGGTGCAAGGCTTGACCTTGGAATCCTCTTTAGCTGGGGCGACATCCGCGACCACATTGCTAACGGATTCAACAAATCAACTTCTGCCGCAGATCTTCTTGCCGACAGAATGACCGAAATGCGAAATAAAGCCGCCGAGACCGCCGCATCCATCCTTGCGGGCAAGCTTGGCATCGAATGAGGTATATTATGAAAAAAGAATGTAAAATTGAGATCAGAATGAGCGAGGACCTTATGAAAAAGCTCTCCCTCATCAGCAAAAAGGAAGGCAGAAGCATTAATAACCAGTTTCTCTTCCTCCTTCGCAATAATATTCAGTATTTTGAGCGCACCCACGGCAGACTGACGAACGCCGAGCTTGCGGCAGAGGACATCACCGAGTATCAGGTTGGTGATGAATAAGACCGCCGTCATCAGCGGTGCTTCCTCGGGGCTCGGATACGAGCTATCAAAGCTTCTTTGCAAGAAGTACGGCTGCCGCGTCATTGGACTTGCGCGCAGAAAAGAAAAGCTCGAAGCGATCCAAAAGGAGCTTGGCGAGAATTTCCTGCCCTTTGTCTGCGACGTCACGAAAGAGGATGACCGCAAAAGGCTCTTTGATTTTGTCACCGAAAACGGCATGAAACCCGATATTCTCATCAATAACGCGGGAATTTTGCCCGAATTTGCCTGTTTTGTACCCGAAAAGGCGGACGAGCTGCGCCGCGTGATGGAGCTGAATTTCCACTCGCACGTCGAGATGTGCACACTTTTCTTGCCCCTTTTGCTCCAGTCCGAGCACGGCGCGATCGTGAACGTGGCAAGCTCCGCCGCTTTGGCGACTCTGCCCGGCACCGCCGCCTATTCCGCGAGCAAATCCGCACTGCTTGCCTTCACCGAAAGCCTTTCGCTTGAATACGGCAAATCGCTTTTCGTTGCCGCCGTATGCCCCGGAATGACAGCAACCGAGCTGTTTTCCTCGCACGAGGGTTCGAATCTGATCGACAAATTTGCCCCATCGGCAGAAAAAACGGCAAAAAAGATCATCCGCCGACTCAAAAGAGGCAGAAAAATGATCGTCACGGGCGCCGACGCGCACCTGATGAGCGTCCTTCGCCGCTTCCTCGGCAGAGGCGCACTGAAGATCTTCGCCTTTTTCTTCAAAATCGTGAAGTTACCTATGTTTAAGGATACCTTTTACAATAAATAATTATCGTGAGGAACCAAAATGAAAAAATTCATAAAAATCGCGGCGTGCCTTTTTGCGTTGGCGATTATCTCCGGAAGCCTTGCCTCCTGCTCACAGCCGCCCGCGCTTGACGCAGTAAAGGACGAATTCGTCGCGCTGATCGAGGCATCTGTTGAGGTCAACAACATCTTCTTTGGCGAGGGACTTCCCACCTACAAGCGCGCAGAGGGTGACGGAAACCTCATTTATCTTGAAGAGCACAAGGCTTACTACACCTTCATCACCGACGGCGAACGCAGTATTCTGAAATACAAAATCGGCGACGATGCTTGGAAATATGCCGAAAAGACCCCCGAGGCGGGCAAGGGCGAATCGATCTTCACCGATTCCGAGGGCAATTTCTACTACCCCATCGAATTTGACGAATCGCAATACGAATACGTTTACGACGCCGACTCGGACGAGCATTACGACTACGTCCGCGTTGACTGCAAATATCAGGACATCGAATCGATTCAGGCACTTGCCGAATCGGTTTACACGCAGGGCTACCTCAAGGGTGAAAATTGGAAGGAAGGCGATCTTGGCTACGGCGGAGTTTACGCCGCTATGTTTGACGGTTTCACCATCGGCACCGAGATCAGCTACGCCCGCTACCGCACCGATGACAGCATTGACGGCTTCTATCTTCTCAAATCCAACGAATTTGAGCCCTATTTCACCACCCACAAGACCTATGACTACTCGACAATGAAGATCGTCAAGCCCTCAAAAGCGGAGCTTGTCAACATCGAGATCACCGCAAACGGCCGCTACATCGACTACGAAAACTTCGAGGTCAAGACCGGCGAGCACACAGTCACTCTTACATTCGTATTTGAGGGTGGCGAGTGGCGGCTTGATACGCCGACTTATTGAGTGAAAAGTGTAAAGTGAAAAGTGAAAAGTTATGGTGAATTTCCTCGCCTACGGCTCGGAAATTTTCATTATAATTTAATACTTTTCGGCTTGCCGAAAAGTTTCCTTAACTTTACACTTTCCACTTTACACTTTCCACTTCTATATTGACAATATAGAATCAATCTGCTATAATAATATAATAGACACATCTCCGAAAGGACGGTAAAATAAATGATCCTCTACAATTCTCTGACACACAGCCGCGACGAATTTAAGCCCCGCGAGGAGGGCAAGGTTTCGATCTACACCTGCGGCCCCACGGTTTATCACTATGCACATATCGGAAATCTCCGCACTTATATGATGGAGGACATCCTTGACCGCTATCTGCGCTACTCGGGCTACGAGGTCAAGCGCGTTATGAATATCACCGATGTCGGACACCTCACCAGCGACGGCGACACGGGCGACGACAAGATGCTCAAGGGCGCAAAGCGCGAAAAGAAGACGGTTATGGAGATCGCGCAGTTTTACACTGACGCCTTCTTTGCCGACTGCAAGAAGCTGAACATCCGCATTCCCGACGTCATCGAGCCCGCAACCTCCTGCATTGACGACTTCATTCGCGTCATTGAGGCTCTTATCGAAAAGGGCTTTGCTTACGAGGCGGGCGGAAATATTTATTTTGACACATCGAAGCTTGAATCCTACTACGCTTTCCACGATTTCAACGAGGAAGACCTCGAGGTAGGCGTGCGCGAGGGCGTTGAGGCTGACGGCAACAAGCGCAACCGCGCCGACTTCGTGCTTTGGTTCACAAAATCGAAGTTCGACGATCAGGAGCTCAAGTGGCCGAGCCCTTGGGGAATCGGCTATCCCGGATGGCACATTGAGTGCTCTTGCATCGCTATGAAGCATCTTGGCGAGTACTGCGACATCCATTGCGGCGGAATCGACAACGCATTCCCCCACCACACCAACGAGATCGCGCAGAGCGAGGCATACCTTGGCCACGAATGGTGCCGCCATTGGATGCACGTGCTCCATCTGAACACTAACTCGGGCAAGATGAGCAAGTCGAGCGGCGAATTCCTCACTGTATCTCTGCTTGAATCCAAGGGATATTCTCCCCTTGCATACCGTTTCTTCTGCATGCAATCGCATTACCGCAAGTCGCTTGTTTTCTCCTATGAAAACCTCGACAACGCGACCACCGCATATAACAAGCTCGTGGCAAAGATCGCACCCCTGCTCCGCGATGATAACGGAGAGGTCGATGCGGAGATCTTCGCACAGCTCAAGAAGCGCTTCACCGACGCGCTTGACAACGATCTTAACACCTCGCTTGCCGTAACAGCACTTTACGACGTGCTCAAGGCAAAGACGGGCGCCGCAACCAAGCTTGCGGCTATCCGCGACTTCGAGCAGGTTCTTATGCTCGGTCTGATCGACGCCGCAGCGGCAATCAACGCCGCAGAGGACGCCGAGGCAGCAGCTAAAGCAGCCGCAAAGGCAGCAGCCGCAGCCGCTGACCCCGAATATGCACGCATCGAAGCTCTCGTTGAAGCCCGCACCGCCGCAAAGAAGGCGCGTGACTTTGCCGAAGCCGACCGCATCCGCGACCTCCTCGCCGCAGAAGGCATCACCCTCATCGACTCCGCCAAGGGTACCGAGTGGAAAAGAGGTTAAATAATGTAAAAATCCCGCGCAAAATTGCGCGGGATTTTCTTTTTATTCTTCATCATCGGGCACATCAATAAAGATGACCTTAACTTTTGCGGAATTATGCGAGGTGACGGTGACGGAAGCGGTTTGCTCGAGGGTGTAGGCTTTGCCGTTCACGGTGAGGTTCAAGGAAAGATCGTAGCCGAGCGAGGAAAGTCTGCCTTTTTCATCGAGCTCGATGTAGGTCACGGCGCGGTTGATTTTTGTGATATTAGGCTCTTCACAAGGGATGCCCGAGGAGAGCAATATCTGCCGCGCGAGTGATTTGAGCACGCTGTCCTTGAGAGTCAGCTCGATTCTGCCGTCATTGACGATTTTTGCCGCTTTGCAATCGGTGAGGCGGTAAAATGCGGTGTCGATGGGGCGGAAGGTCATCAAAAAGAGGTTATTTTTGTTGATCGTGGTGTCCACAAAGATGCTTTCGCCGTCGATCTGCGAAAAGGCGCGGCGGTTGTTATAATGTGTCAGCAGGCTATGGCGCTCTCCATCCGCAGTATCAAACCGTTTATCAATGCTCAGTCCGATTCGCGAGGCATAGGCATAGTCGGCGGTCGAATTCTGATCGAGAGCGAAGTCTTTCGCTTCAATCTTCGTCGATCTGGTGTCTGTGAACTCAAAAGCCTCACGATTTGATTTGAATTTTTCGATCTGCGCGGCGGCGTTTTCGCAATATGCGATCGTTTCAAGATCGGGGAAAAGGATATAATCGGAGATGCTCGGCGACTCGAGATCAACGATGCCGACAATGGTGTTCTGCCGCATTTCCGAGCTGATCTCTACCTTCATCAGCTCCTCGCCCGACAGAGAAACCGTCAGCGAAAGCTGAGTTGATGCGCGGCTCATATTGCCGTGTGAATCTGTATGGACCTCAAGGCTTGATTGCGCGACGGCGAGAGTTGCCGCATCGGTTAGACCGAGCATTTCGCGGAGATAAGCGATGCCCAAACCCGATAATTTATCAAATTTCAGCACAATTTCGCCCCCGCCGTGCTCGGAGATTCCCTCTTCAAACGAGCCAAGGGGAAGCTGATCCGAGAACATTTCAAGGAAGGATGGGACGCTCATACCGCCGATGCGGTATTTGCCGAGCGCACCGCCGAAGCAGAGAAAGGAATCAACAAGATGATATTCCTCGCCGTTTCTGCGAAAAACGGCGTTTTTATCCTTGACGGCAACGGTGGATTCGGTCACTTTTTCGGTCAGCTCGCCGTCGATCTCGATCTCCGTCCGAGTTTTCGAGCTTCGGGTGAAGGTGTTGTAACGTCCGCAGAGCTCGAAGGTCAGCGCAAGGATATCGCTCGCCTTCATTTGCGTGATGTCTGCGGGAAGAGTCACCTCGGGCTCGGTTTCTTCGGGCTCGGTGAGTTCATCCGTGACCTCCACGCTATCGGGCGCGGTCGTTTCGGGCGATGTATATTCGCCAACCGACGCGCTGACGGACGGTTCGACCGTGGGATTCTCTCCGCAAGCCGAAAAAATCAGCAAAAAAGCGAGGACAAGCGCGGCAAAACGCAGGCGCGTCATGCTTCTACCTCGCAACCGAGGGATCGCATCAGCTCGAGCATTTCCGCGTCGGGCGAGAAGCGGATATAGCCTTCGCCGTCGCGCTCGGGCACCTCGAAGACCCAATAATCCTTCGAAAATGGAGTGGGGCGGTGGTCATAAACGGGTGCGCCGTTAGGTTTGAAATTCGATGCACGGATCAGCTTTCCGCCCGATATCGAAACACGGGAAAGGATTCGGCTTGATTTTGCCTTGTTTTCCCTTACAACGAGATCGGGCGCTCTGCCCTCGCCCTCGGTTTCGATGCTATACGTGAAGCTGAGCATACAGCGCGACCAAACGAGGATCGAGCCGAGCAATGCGCCGAATGCGATTACGTGGAGGACGCTCGACACAGACGTGATGATCTCCGCCAGAATGGCAAGTGTCAGACCCGCGCCCGCGAGTGACCAGATGATCGCGCGGCTTATCTTGTCGCCGCGTTCGGGCGTGTAGGAATAAATGATCATATTATTTACCAATCGAAAGCGCGGAGAATACCTGCGCTTTGATATCTTCCGAAACCTCGTCGATTCCGCGGGATGCATCAACAACAACGACGTTTTCGCCTTGCGCCTTGAGGAATTCGATCGCCTCAAGATAATTGCGGCGGACGCGCGCTTGCTTGTCATCACCATCATAGATCTCCTTATCCGCGCGGTTTTGGTCGCGGCGAGCCTTGGTGACCTCGGTGGGGACGTCGAGGAAGACGAAAAGATCAGGCTTCATCGCCTCGATGCAAGGCTTATTCATCGTGTAGATATCTGCCATTGAGATGCGGGGCGTGGTGTTATACGCCATATTGGAAAGATAATAGCGGTCGCAGACGATGTTTGTGCCATTTTCGATGAGCGGGCGCATAAACTCGATGTGCTCAAGGCGGTCGGCGACGTGAAGATACGCCATGCTTTCGGTCAGGAATTTGACACCGCCGTAAAGTCCCGAGCGAATTATCGCGCCGGCGGCATTGCGCTCGTTGGGCTCGCGCTCGTAAAGACAGGGTCTGCCCGTTGCCTCTGCGATGGCGGTGCGAAGGCGCTCGGTCTGCGTGGTCTTGCCACAGCCGTCACAGCCCTCAAAAACTATAAAATATCCGCGTGTGTTGTTCATGGGATATACCTCTTTACATATTGATACAGTATACATTATACCATATTGTGGGGGGATTGTCAAGTGAGGGGAAAATCTCGCTTCGCGAGAATGATAATCCGCCGCAGCGAAATAAAGGTGAATTTCCACCCGGGGTGGAAATTTTCTGATTTTATATTAAAAAAGGTTTGACTTTTGCTTCAAAATGTTATATAATTATTCTGTATAAATATATACTCTTAAAAGGACCAAAAATATGAAAAAATATACCGTTGGAATAGATTTCGGCACGCTTTCGGGTAGGGCGGTGCTGGTAGACGTTAAGAGCGGCGAGGAGATTGCGAGCGTCGTTATGGACTATCCGCACGCTGTCATTGACAGCACACTTCCCGCAAGCGGTGAGGTTTTGCCCATAAACTGGGCGCTTGAGGATCCGCGCGACTACCTTGCGGTGCTTGAATACCTCTTCCCCGCGCTTTGCCGCGAGGCGGGTATCGAAAAAGAGCAGATCGTCGGCGTTGGCATCGACTTTACTTGCTGTACCATTCTTCCCATCAAGAAGGACGGCACGCCCCTTGTTTCTCTGCCCGAATTTGAAAAAAACAAGCACGCTTACGTTAAGCTTTGGAAGCATCACGCGGCGCAGAATTGGGCGGACCGAATGAACGAGGTTGCCGCCGAGCGAGGCGAAACTTTCCAAAACTATTTCGGCGGTAAGATCTCAAGCGAATGGCTCTTTCCGAAGCTCCTGCAGACCGCAAAGGAAGCCCCCGAGGTCATCGAGGCGGCGGATTACTATATCGAGGCGGGCGACTGGCTCAATTTCCTACTCACGGGTGAGCAGAAGCGCGGTTATCTCTTTGCATCTTTCAAGGCAGAGTATCTGCCCGAGGTCGGATACCCCTCCGACGAATATCTTGCGGCGGTCGACCCCGAGCTTCCCGCGCTTGCGCACCGTCTGCTTGACGCACCCATCGCGCAGATGGGCGAGTGCGTCGGCTACGTGACCAAAGAAGCCGCAGAGCGTTTCGGTCTTGCCGAGGGCACAGCGGTTGCCGCGTCGATTCCCGATGCTCACGTTGCCGCACCCGCCGTCGGACTCACCAAGCCCGGCGACATTTACGGCATTTTCGGCACCTCGAACTGCTATTTCACCCTTTCCGACGTTTATCGCGACATTGGCGGCATCTGCGGATACGTCCCCGATGGACTTATGCCCGGATATTTCGGCGTCGAAGCGGGACTTTGCGCCGTTGGCGACCATTTTGCGTGGGTTGTGGACAATCTTGCGACCGCCGAGGACAAGGCGGAAGCCGAGCAGCTCGGCATCCCCCTCATTCAGCTCCTTGTACGCCGTGCCGCAGAGAAAAAACCGGGTCAGACGGGACTCATCGCCCTTGACTGGTGGAACGGAAACCGCAACATCCTTGTTGACGGCAACCTGACGGGACTTCTGATCGGTATGACCCTTCGCACCAAGACCGAGGACATACTCCGTGCGCTCATCGAAGCGACCGCGTTTGCGACCAAGGTCATCATCGACCGTATGGAAGAGTGCGGAATGAAGATCACGAGCCTTATCGCTGCGGGCGGAATTGCGCGCAAGGATGCCTTCACAATGCAGGTCTACTCCGACATTCTCGGAATTCCGATAAACGTAATTTCCTCAAAGCAGGCTCCCGCTCTCGGAAGCGCGATATATGCCGCCGTCGCCGCAGGCGAATACGCGGACATTTTTGCCGCATCCGACGCCATGAAGAGCCCGATTTACAGCAGTTATACCCCCAACAAGGATAACGAAGCCGTCTATTCAGCACTCTACCGCGAATATCTCACACTTCACGACTATTTCGGCAGAGGCGGAAACGACGTTATGAAGCGACTCTTGAAAATTTCGCAGGGGGAGATATAAGTTGCTAGTTGCTAGACGCTAGTTGCTAGTTGAAGGTGAATTTTCTCGCTTCGCTCGAAAATTTTCATTTTAATAAAAATACTTTTCGCCCCGGCGAAAAGTTACCATAACTTTTCACTTTCCACTTTACACTTTACACTTTTAGACGTAGGAATAAAAACTATGGGCGCCATTAAAAAATATCTAAAACGCTACTTCATCACCGCCATGTCCGCTATGGCGCAAGGACTTTTTGCTTCGCTTTTGATCGGAACGATCTTCAAAGCACTTGGAATGATACCATATCTCGGAGTTCTTGCCGAGATTGGCGGCTTTGCGCAGGCTGTTGCGGGTCCCGCTATGGCGGCGGCTATCGCTTTTGCGCTGAAATGCGACCCTCTCGTCATCTTCTCTGCGGCGGCTGTCGGTTATGCGGCAAATGCTCAAGGCGGTGCGGGCGGTCCGCTTGCGGTATTCTTTATCGCGATCATCGCGGTAGAGCTCGGGCAACTCGTTTCAAAAAAGACTAAAGTTGATATCATCGTCACGCCCTTTGTGACTCTCCTCGTCGGCGGTCTGCTTTCCGTGTTCGTTGCCCCCTTCATTGGCACGCTCGTCGGCTACGTCAGCACCTTCATCGGCTGGGCGGCTACTCAGGCACCCTTCTTCACGGGACTTGCCGTTTCCGTCGTTATGGGAATTGCGCTGACCCTCCCGATCTCCTCGGCAGCGATCTGCGCAGGACTTGTTCTCACGGGCAGTCTTGCGGCGGCGGGTTCAAGCGAGGGACTTGCGATCGCGGGCGGTGCGGCTGTTGCGGGCTGTTGCGCGCAGATGGTTGGCTTTGCCGTCATCTCCTTCCGCGAAAACGGTATTGGCGGTCTTCTCTCTCAGGGCATCGGCACAAGTATGCTCCAGATGCCGAATATTATAAGAAAGCCCATCATCTGGCTGCCTCCCATCATTGCCTCGGCTGTGACGGGACCGATGGCTACCTGCCTCTTCGATATGAGAATGTACGGCGCGGCGATCAATTCGGGTATGGGCACGTGCGGTCTTCTTGGCCCCATCGGCATCATCCTTGGTTGGCTTGACCCCGCGAACGGTTATCCCGATGCCGTCGGTATTATGGATTGGCTCGGAATTGCACTTATATGCTTCATTCTTCCCGCTCTCATATCCTACACCGTTTATCTGCCCCTGCGCACGCTCGGGCTTATCAAGGACGGCGATATGAAGCTTGATAAATAAGAAAGGAAAAATACTATGGCTGAAGATTATATCTACGATGATTATGAAGACGAGGGCCCACCCGCCCCGCTGTTTTGGAGAATACTCGGCAAAACCCTCAAATTCACGGGATACGCTCTTATCGCCCTGATAAACGGCATTCTTCTTTGGCGCTTGTTCTTCTCGACGAACGAGCCGAACGCGATCAAAACGATTGCGACCAATCCCGAGCTCTCCGCGGCTTGGGCAGAATACGGACCCGAGGGCTTCGCGCTTTATCAGGCGGAGCAGGACAACATTGCCACCGACGAGGAGTGGCACAAGCAGTTCCCCGAAGATGATTCCATATACTATACCAATCAGTTCGCGCAGTTCTTTCTGACCGACGTTGTCTTTTTCCCGAAGGCGGGTCAGACGCAAGTGGTTTTGCGATACAACAAAAGTATTCTTGAGCATATCGCCGCCGACTTCAACCTTGATGGCGCCCCCGGCAAGAAGGACGATCTCTTCGACGTTTCGCTGATGGTTTACTACAAGGACGGCGACGCGACCAAGAAAATGCGTCTTTCGGCGCACGAAACCGAGATGGACACCACCTCGCTTTACACCTTCCGTCAGTTTTATTTTGACTCGATGCCCGAATTTGAAGGTATCATCAAGATGAATGTGGAAATATACTATAAGGGCGAAGTCGATTACAACGCAGATCCCTATTCCGTAATCGAAATCTATGACAATCTGCTTGAAATGCAGGATTACACGCTCGACAAGAAGGATATCGCCGCGCTTGAGAGTGGCAAATAAGGAGTAAATATGCATATTTATATCAATATCGGTACAAATGAAAAAGAGATAGATACCGAAAAGAAGAAGAAAAAGCTCACGCCCGAGCAGAAGGAAAAGATCAAAAAGGCGATCAAATGGAGCTACGGCAAGCTCCGCGTGGCTTCGGGCAGACTTTATTCGACCATCGAAGACAAGGTATTTGACGGCAGATGCTTCCTCTCCGAGCTCAAAGAAGAAATTCTTGAGGACGTTGCAGCCGTCCGCGAGCGCGACCCCGCGGCGAGAAGCGACATTGAGGTTATGCTTCTCTACTCCGGCGTGCACGCAATGCTTGCATACCGCGTGGCGCACAAGCTTTACGTCAATGAAAAATTTCTCCCCGCGAGAGCAGTTTCACAGCTTGCAAGATTCTTTACCGGCATTGAGATCCACCCCGGCGCGCAGATCGGTAAGCGACTGATGATCGACCACGGCTCGGGCGTCGTTATCGGCGAGACCTGCATCATCGGCGATGATTGCACGATCTATCAGGGCGTCACCCTCGGCGGTACGGGTAAGGACACGGGTAAGCGTCACCCCACACTTGGCAATAACGTAATGGTCGGCTCGGGCGCGAAGGTCCTCGGCCCCTTCAAGATCGGCGACGGCGCGAAGATCGCGGCAGGCGCGGTAGTTCTCAAGGAGATCCCCGCGGGCGCAACCGCAGTCGGCATCCCCGCGAAGGTAGTCCGCCAAAAGGGCGAAAAGGTTGAAGAACAGCTCGACCAGATCCACATCCCCGACCCCGTTTCGCAGCAGCTCGGAGAGCTTGAGGCGAAGATCGCACAGCTCCAAACCGAAATCGCCGAACTCAAAAAAGATTAAAGTTTTGATCAACCTTTTTTAAAAGGTTGCAGAGCTCGAGACAGCGTCTCGATTTAATGCAAAAGCTTTAGCTTTTGCTTCCGTGCTTCAAAATGGCGAAGCTCATTTGACGCAAAGCGTCAAATAGTTCGACAATTTTGGACAGAGTCAATACTTTCCGAATGTAGGGAAGTATTGCGCTCTGTTACCCTTGCGAATCACAAAATTATGCAAATGAAGCGCGAATGAGCAAAAATCTCCCCTAAAGGGAAGATTTTACTCATTCAAAATCGTCTGCGGGACGCAGTCGGTTTTAAGCGCAAAGGAGAGAGCGAGCGAAGCTCGCGGGGTTGCCGAAGGCAACCGTTTTCGCACCTCTGCGGAGCGCGACTAAAGAAACTTTTTGAAAAAAGTTTCTTTAGAATCTTCAAAAACTTTCAACAAGGTTATAATAGCAATTATAATAAAATTAATCCGAAAGGAAAAAAGAAAAATGGCAAAGACACTCACAGAACGCACACTCATCATCGCGCACCGCGGTGCTTCCGCTTACGCGCCCGAAAACACCATGCCCGCTTACGAGCTCGCAGCTAAAATGAAGGCTGACGGTATCGAAACCGACGTTCACTTCACCGCTGACGGCAAGATCGTAACCCTCCATGAT
>JAGBRZ010000135.1 GCA_017632155.1 Clostridia bacterium | reverse complement strand
TGCCTCAAGCTCGCGCATAACCTTGGCGTTTGCCTTGGCGATCGCACGAACCTCCTTGCGCGAAAGATAGTGTCCTGATGCATTTTTCTTTCCTATTTTATTATTAGCCATAGAAAATTACCTCCTTTGCTTGGGGTCGAGAGCATCGCGCAGACCGTCACCGACAAAGTTGAAGCCGAGAACGGCAATGATGATGCAAAGGCCGGGAGGTCCCCAGACGTTGAAGAAGTTTTGAAGAATGTTCGAGTCCTCGGCAACGATGTTGATCATCGTACCCCAAGCCGCAAAGGGCGCGCGAACACCCATGTTGAGGTAGGAGAGCGATGCCTCGTAAAGGATCATGCTACCAAGGGAGAGGGTCATCGAAACGATCAGCTGGGGCATTACGTTCGGGATAAGATGCTTGAAGATCTTACGCGAGGTCGAATAGCCCATTGCCTCTGCCGCAACCATATATTCCTGCTCGCGGAGGAAAAGGATCTGTCCGCGCACGAGACGCGCGGTTCCGGGCCACGAGAAGAGCGTCAAAAACGCCATCAGGAAGTAGATTCGCATATTTGCCGCGACGTTTGCCGCGTCAAGCAGAGTCGAGATGATGAGAAGGATCGGGAATCCGGGCAGGCACATCAGAATATCGCAGACACGCATAATAACGTCGTCGATAACGCCGCCGAAGTAACCCGAAATGCCGCCAAGAACAACGCCGAGGATGTTGATGGCGAAAACGGCAATGAAGGATACTGCAAGCGAGATGCGTCCGCCGTACATCAGACGGGTGAAGACGTCGCGGCCGTCCTTGTCGGTGCCAAGGATGTGATCCTTCGAGGGCTTTGCAAGCGAATTGATCTCCTTGCCTGTTTCAACGAGCTGATAGAAGGAGTGTGTTTCGCCGTTTTCCTCGTAGGTGACGAGAGAGTATGTATACTCGGTCTTGCCCGAAAAATCCTGTTCGGTTTCGCCCCAAACGGGGTAAACGATCGGCCCGAGCCAGCAGAAGAGGAAGAGCCCGACGATCATAAGAAGTCCGACCATCGAAAGCTTCGAGCGGAAGAAGCGGCGAGCAACCATTCTGCCGGGCGAGAGGAGCTTGACGTTTTTGTCGTGCGGCTCGGTGGCATTCGCTTCGGGGGTAACTACTTTTTCATTTTCACTTGACATAATAATTACCTCCTTTACTTGGTCAGCTTGACGCGCGGGTCAACGATAACGTACATAAGGTCGGCAAGGAGCACGCCCATAACCGAGAGGAGCGCCAGGAACATATTGTATCCCATAATGAAGGGAATGTCCGCCTGCATCATTGCCTTGAAGGCTACGTTACCGATACCGGGCAGGTCAAAGACCTGCTCGGTTATGATAGCTCCCGAAAAGAGCGAGGGGAGAAGTCCCGCAAGCGAGGTGACAAGGGGAATCAGAGTGTTGCGGAATGCGTGCTTGTTGATAACAACGCTTTCTTTGAGTCCCTTTGCGCGCGCGGTGCGGATGTAGTCGGAGTTGAGAACCTCAAGCATATTTGTTCTGGTCATTCTCATTCGTCCGCCGATCGAAAGGATAACGACGGTGAGAATCGGGATGAACATATGCATAAAGTAGTCGCCGAGAAGGGCGATTCCCGTGTTCGATGCGGTCGCGTCAACGAGGCCCGAGGGCGGGAAGAGCCCGAGCTTGTTTGCAAGGAAGTCCTTGAGCACCTGTCCGAAGAAGAAGGAGGGAAGTGAGATGCCTATCATTACGCAGATGGTAACAAGGTAGTCGCGGATCGAATACTGATGCGTTGCCGCGGTGATACCAAGAGGGATCGCTATCATAAACTCAAAGACGGTCGCGATAAGCGCTACGGCGAAGGAAACACCCATATGGTCGACGATAACGTCAAGAACGGGCTGACCGTAGACGAAGCTCGTGCCGAAATCGAATCGGCAGAGCGCGCCGAGCCACTGCACGTATCCCTTGAGAATACCAAGGAAGCTTGAGTCGGAAAGACCGTACATTTCGTACATCTTTTCGATTGCCGTTGCATCAAGCGAGGTATTCGATTGCAGCGCCGCGATCTTGTTCGATACATAGTCGTAGGGCATACAGCGAACGAGAATGTAAATGATCAGCGAAACGCCAAGCAGGATAAGCAGGGCAAGCGCAAGTCTTTTGATGATATACTTAAACATAATTTTTTGCCGTTTTATCAGTTAGCAAATTCGATCTCCCAGATCTTATCAAGGGGAGAGGTGTAGGGGTTGATCTCTGCGGGGAGAGAATCGGAATTGATCACCTTTGCGTTGTAAGCGTAAAGAACCTTACGCTGATATACGGGGAGCTCAACTGCAAGGTCGAGAACGTAGCCCATAGCCTCGCGGTAAAGTGCGGAACGCTCTGCCTGATCGTTGATCTCACGTGCATCGTCGATGACGTCGCTGAGCTTGTTGAGGATCTGAGTCTCCTCGGGATAAGATGCGGGAGAAGCAAGGATCTCGCGGTAGCCCCAAGCAAGGGTGCTTGTTGCTGTCGAGTTCTTGTGGTAGACCTGATACATATCGGGGTCAACGGTGGTTCCCCAAGCTGCTGCCCAAACTGCGAGCGAACCGGTCGAAAGCTTGGTGAGTGCCTGAGTATCCGGAACTACCTCAATGTTCCATCCGCACTCGTTGAGAAGGTCAGCGGCGGACTGGAAGGTCTGGTAGGTGGGGTGATCTGTGAGGTTAGAGCCTGCGATGGTGAACTTGATGGAGAGTGCGGAGTCGCCCGCGGAAACGCCTGCAAGCTGCATATATTCAAGAATAGTCTTCTTTGCTTCCTCGCGGTCAAAGAGGATAGCGGGGTAGTCGTGGAGGTTGTCACGGCTGTTGTTGCCGCTCGCATCCTTGGGGTAAGCCCACGAAACGGTGGACATAGGCCAGTAGATGGTCTCTGCCATACCGGTGGAGTAGTAGGAAAGTGCAAGAGAGGTGTTCATAGCGGACATAATTGCCTTACGAACGTAGATGTTGGGAACCTTACCTGCGTTGACGCCGATGTAACCGTAACCGAGCTGATCGGTGTAGGTCTTCTCGATGCCCTTGGAAGCAAGGCCGTTGATGAGGTCGATGTTAGCCTGAGTGAACTGAGGAGTTACGAAGTGAACCGAGCCGGACTCGAGAGCAGAGATGGCGTTCGATGCGGAAACAACCTGATAACGAACCTTTTCAATCTTGGGCTGACCCATCATAAAGTTGTTGTTGGACTTGAAGTAAACAACGTTGTCCTTGAAGAAGTCGCCTTCTGCGGGGGTGTCGCTGTTCTGGGAGTCGGTAGCCTTGTATGCGCCTGCACCCATGGGGAGCTTAACGTTTCTGGAGGACTGAATTACTTCCTTCATATAGTTGAAGGATGCATAGTCAACGCCGAACTTGTTGTTTGCGATATCAACTGTGTAACCCTCTGCATAGTAGTGCTGGGGAGCAACAGAGAAGGAGAAGTTCCAGATAGCCTTGGGGTCGGTGCCGTTGATGGTGATCTCGAGAACGTCGTATTCCTCAGCGTTTACGGGCTTGCCGTCAGCGTCGTGCTCGTGAGCAACGGTGTAGGTGCCATTCGAAGCGGTAACGGTAGCAACGTCTGTGGTGTGGCCGAGGGAAACGATACCCGAAATGTTGGGAACGGTGAGCTCGCCGTCCTTCATATTAGCGCGAAGGATGACTTCCTTTGCCTTTGCGGCATAGGTGGTGCGAAGCTTGTTTGCGGTTGCCCAGTAGGAAAGGATGATGTCGAGCTCCTGCTCGATCTTGGAGTTGTAAACGTAGTCGATCGCGGAGTTCATATCCTTAACAACGTCTGCGTTGTAAAGGCGGGTGACCTTTTCGATCTTGGACTTGATGTCCTTGTTGGTCTCGGGATCCTTTGCGTACTCAACGGTAACGTAGCCCTCTGCGTACATAAAGGAGGTGACTTCGTCGAATTCGCCCGTGGACTTGTAGGGCTCCTCAAGGTATGCTTCCTTTGCGGAGATATAGTCGGTGCCGAGTTCTTCCTTGAAGAGGCGGAGAGCTTCCTCGTAGTCTGCAAGAAGAGTTGCATTTGTTACGTCTGCGGCGTTATTGGAGATAGCATTGACGTAACCCGAGGAGAGGGAGTGCTTGCCTATCGCATCTACCATCTTTGCGTAGTCTGCGCTGTAAGAGCCTGCAGTCTGGGTCTTGCCGACGGAGCGGAAGAGGTTGATGAGCTCATTGATGCGGTTCTGCGCGCGGTCGTTTGCGGCAGAGGTGATGGTGTCGTCAACGTTGTTCGAACCCGAGCCGATGGTCTGTGTGCGGTAGTCCTGAAGACCGACGATATCGGTCGAGTACATGGTGGAAGAACCGGTATATACGGGATCGAGGTAAACGTAGAGGTTGAAAAGGACGTCCTCCATGGTCATGGGATGACCGTCGGAGTATACGATGTCGTTCTTGAGAACGAAGGTGTAGGTGGTCTTGTCTGCGGCGGAATCATAGTTGATTGCGTAGTCAAGGACAGCAACCGAATGATCCTTACCGTAGGCAACGGCAACGTCACCGTTTACGTAGTCGGAGCCGAGCATACCGATCTGTGTCATCGAAACGATGGTTGCGTCTGCACCGGTGGTTGAGAAGAAGGGGTTGAAAAGACCGTCGAGTTCTTCGGTCATGATAACGAGAGCGTCGGGCGCGGAAGTTGTGCCGCCGCACGCGGTGGTCGATGCCAGAACGCCGAAGAGCATAACGGCGGCAAGCATCAATGAGAGAATTCTCTTTGACATTTTTGTTTCCTCCAAATTTATATTACAAAAAATTTTATCAGTTTAAGAACGTGAGCGTGATCTCGCCCGAAGCGGAATCGGTAGCGATCGAGATCTTGCTGTCTGCGCCTTCAGCGAGCTTGACGGTGATGCCCGAAAGGGATACGCCGCGGTTGTCGCCGTTGCCGACGAGAGTACCGAGAGTGTATTCCTGCGGGTAGATGTCGCCCGAGATGATGAATTCGGAATTCGTTACATTGACAGAGTCAAGTGTTGCATCAGCGGAAAGCTGACCGCAAAGAAGCCCGAAGTGCGCCGCCTGCATACGCGAGCCCGCGCCGAGGGTGTATTTGATATTCTCAAAGCTTACGCCGCGGATCGAAGCACCCGAAGCAAGCGAGCCGAAAAGACCGCCGTTCGTCTTTGAGTTATCTGCCTGAATGAAGGTGATGTTCGAGAACTTGTGGCCGTTACCCTCGATCTTGCCGGTGAAAGCACCGCCCGCAAGAGCCGCGGACCAGTTAAGACCGGTGAAGTCGAGATCTGCCTCGATATAGTAGCATGCGCCGAGCTTGCTGTTCTTGACGAACTGTTCGGCTGACGAGATGCGATACCATTCGCCCTCTGCGAACTTGGTGTAAACGCAGATCTTTTCGGTCGCGCTGACGCCGTGCTCGTAGTCGATGTCGCCGGTGAGTGTTTCGGTTATCGGCTGTGTCATAGCCGCATCAAGGTATGCACCTTCAAAGGTTTTGCCCTCGATCTCGGGGAAGGAATTCATATTCAGCTTGCCGGTTGAAAGATCCCAAACCGGGATGTCAAGCTCGATGAGCTGCTTTGATTCATAAAGATCAAAGCTTCCCTGATCGTTCTGAACGTAGAATTCAAAGTTAAAATAGGGGATCCAAGCCGCATAAAGCGTCAGGAAGGGCTGCTCGGAGCTGTAATTGCCCTCGGGGACCGAAAGGGTGTCGCTCTCGAAGTTCCAAAGACCCGAATAGGTGTAGCCCTGTGCAAGTCCCGATTCGGAGGTGGGTCTGCCGTAAGCATCAAGGGGATTACCCGAAGCATCGGTGCGGGGCGAGCACTCGCGGTACCATCCCGCAAAGAAGCATCCGTTCTTTGAAATCGAGAATGCGCGGTCGCCGCGGCGGCTGTCATCGGGGGTGATCAGCTTCAGCTGATAGTTGCCCGAGGCATCCTTTTTCGCATCCGCAAGTCTGAAAACGTCCACAACCTGAACGTTTTCGGTGTTTGCAAAAGCACCGCCCGCAGGGTCGAAGCGCACACTTACCGTGTAGCCATCTTTGTCGAGCCCCTCATAGGGGAGCTCCCATTGGGAGCATCCCGTGAGGACACAGAGGACGGTAAGCGCAGCCGCAAGAAGTGCGGTGAGCTTAATTTTTGTCATTTTCATTTTCGTCTTTCTTTTCTCCTTCCTCTGCCTTTTTGTTCTTTTTGATAATTACGCTGTCGCAGATGATAATTGCGACCACTGCGATCACAAGAATCGCGGTGAGAGTGATAATGATTACTGTGGGAGTACCGATCTCCTCGGTCGGTTCTTCAACTGCGGGAGGCTCGGTAGTTTCACCGTTTTCAAGGGTGAGAAGCTTTTCGATTCTCGCCTCTGCTTCAGTCAGCTTCTGGTAATTGGTGACGAGTGCACGCTGTTCGAGTGTCGAGATCGCGTCATATGCGGCGCGAGCGGCTTCAACTGCCGCGCGGTCGTCAAGAGATACCGTTTCGGGAAGCTTTTCGATAAGGTTGATGGCGGCAAGAGTGGCATCATCGGCAGCCGCCGCGCCGAGGAGGACGTTATCGAAATAGTTCGAAAGAATGAAGGAATCGTAGTTTTTACCGTTTGCGGGGCAAACCATGGTGATCGGGCTTTCAATGTGACCGATGTAGTCGATGAAGTTTGCGCCGTAGTAAATAACGTAGGGTGCGTCGGTAGCGTTCCACATAAAGTAGTCAACGATGCCAAGACCCTTGAAGATGAGCTCCTTGCCGTTCTGATCGACAAAGTCGTAATCACCCGTTGCGGGGAGATTTTCGTAGGATGCGAAGTAGTTGTAATCGAATTCTTCCTCAAGAATCGGGGCGTTGTAGCTCTGGAAGGTCACAAGCGAGAGGTTTTCGCAGGCGAAGAACGCCTTGTGGCCGATAGAGGCAACTTCCTTGGGAAGTTCGACGCTCTTGACGTCGCTTCCCGCAAATGCCCATGCGGAAATTCTTGATGTGCCGTCTGCAACGGTTGCGTTCTTGCCCTCACCCGCATAGGTGATGAGCTCAAGGCCGTTCGGGATCACGCGGTAGAGCGAGCCGCCAATGACCTTTACGTTTTCGGAAAGATCGTAGTCAAGGCTTATCTCGTCATAAACCTTGCCGTTAAAGTCGATCTTGTTGACCTTTGCAAAGGGCTCAAGAATGCACATTGCGAAGGGATTGTCGCCGATGTTCGAGAGCTTTTCACCGAGAGTTACCTTGAAGGGAGCTTTTTCTTCCTTGATGAAGGCATACTTTCCGATGAATTCGGCGGACGAAAGATCAATCTCGGTCAGCGCGGTATAAGCAAAGCCGTAGTTGCCAACGGATGCGATCTTATCAGCGCCCGTGAGCGTTGTGAGCACGATGCAGTATCCGAATGCGCCCTCGCCAACCTTTGCACCGTCCGCAAACTTGACGGATGCGAGAGTTTCTGTGCCCGTGAAGGCATAATCGCCGATCTCGGTTGCCTTTGCGAGGTCCGCAGACTTGAGCGCGGTGTAAGCAAATGAGTTCTTGCCGATCTTTTCGATGCTTGCGAAGGTTACGCTTTCAAGGGCGGAGCAGTAATAGAACGCGCTGTCCGCAATCTCGGTCAGCTTTGCACCCGATTTTACCGTCTTGAGGCTTCTCATATAGGAGAATGCACCCTCGCCGATCTTCTCTGCGGAGGAGAGCTCGATCGAGGTCATAATGGGAGCGTGGTAATGATAGAGATAGCTGTTATCCTCGTCGGTTGCGATAGCAGAAAAGCTCTGGTCGAGATATTCATAGGTGGCATCGCCCGAGAAAGCGTAAGCACCAATCGACTTGACCTTTGAAAGGTCGATCTTTTCGAGCTTCGATGCGTTGTAGAATGCGTAGTCGCCAATCTCTGCGTTCTTTCCGAGCTTAACTTCGGTCAGTTCAGCCGCACCGTAGAATGCGGAGTTGCCGAGAGTGACATTATCGCCGATCGTCAGCGAGTGGAGTGGGGAGGTGAATACGTAGTAGTAGATACGCGAGTTATCTGCAAGTCTGTAATATTCGTATGTCCAGTTGTCCTTGTTTGAGATGCGGAAGGCATTATGACCGATAACGGCAGAGTTGCCGATTGTGACACTCTCAAGCTTTTCGCAATCGCGGAAGGCATCTCTGCCAACCTCGGTGTTGTCCGCAATCTTGACGGACGGGATCTCGGTGCTTCTGAACGCGCCGGCACCAATGTACTTGACAGCCGAAAGATCGGGAGTTGCTTTGATGGCAGTGTTTATAAATGCGTAGTCGCCAATGTGAGTAAGCTTGCTGAATTCAACGTTTACAAGCTCTTCGCAGTTTGCGAATGCGTAGTTGCCAAGCTTGGTGACACCGGGAAGCTTGACGGAAGTAATGTGGTTGTTACCGGAGAACGCGCCGTCTGCAACTGTGGTGACTGATGCGTTAAGTTCGATATCTTCTGCTATGGGAGCGCAGAGAAGAAGGGTCTTGCCGTCTGCGGAAAGGAGATATGCTCCGCCGCCCTGCGATTTGAAGGTGGTGTTGCCCTCGGCAACCGTGAAGGATGCAACCTTTGTGCCGCGGAACGCGTATTCTCCGATAACGGCAACGTCACGTCCGATGGTCACTTTTTCAAGGTTCTTACATCCGTCGAAGCTGCCCGCGGGGATGACCGATGCATTGACGGAAATCTCCTTGAGCGCTTCGCATTTTGCAAATACGTACTGACCGAGCTTGATCTTTTCAGCCTGGATGGTTACGGTCTTGAGCTTGGTACAGCCCGAGAAAGCGTATGAAGCGACAGACTTTGTCTTTTCGGTGAGTGTAAGCTTCTGAAGATTCTTGTTATTTGCAAAGGCATATTCACCGAGCGCAACGCCCTCTGTAAGGGTGATGGCGCCCGAAATGTTACAGTCCATAAACGCCTTTTCGTTGATGAATTTGACATTGCCGATACCTTCGACCGAAACGAGCGAGATACAACCCGCAAACGCGCCGTAGTCAATGGTGGTGAGGGTGGAGGGAAGAACAACGCGACGAAGAGCGGTGAGGTTAGCGAACGCGAAGCGTCCAATCTTTTCAACGCCCTCGGGAATGATGACCTCCTCAATGGTGTTGTCACCGAGATACCACATCTTGGTTGTTTCGGGAACTTCCTCGGAGATCTCGTCCTCCTCGGTCTTGGGAACGTAGTCGAAGTTTGCAAATGCATACTGACCGATCTCCGTGATCGCAAGAGTTTCGGGGAAGGTTACTGTTCCGCCGAGTCCGAAGTAGTGTGAGAGCGATGGACCCGATGTGATCCAGGGCTCCTTGACCTCAACGGAGATCGACTTTGAGTAATAGGTTGCCTTGCCATCCATTTCGACGTTGACCGAAATGCTTGCAAAGCCCTCTGCCATTGCAGTAATGGTTCCGTTTTCGTCAACCTTGACGATGTTTTCGTTGCTCGATTCAAATACTACCTTTGTGTCCTTCGGGAAGAAGGCTTCAAGCTGATAGCGGAGGATGACGGACTCGGAGGGGAACATTGAGAGGGAGTAGTTCTCTCCGACGAACTTGCGCTCGTCACCGTCAGCGCCGATATCTCTTTCGGTGGAATCAAGCTGATAGTATGCTTTTTTGGTGTAGTAGCCGGTCAGGACGAAGTTGTCTGTGACGGGCTTGTCGAATTTCTGGAAGCCCTCGTCACCCTCGCCGAGAACGGTGAGTGCAAGGTGCGCGGTCTTCTTTGTCACGGGATCGCGCGCAACGATTCTCGTTACGCCGGGCTTGAGTGCAATTACCTTGTTGCCGACGATGTCCGCAACGTTCATATTGGTGGAGTAGTATTCAAGAAGCTCGCTCCATTCACTGCCGGGGTAGAGGATGGGACGAAGATCATATGTCTGGTTGGGGGAAAGGCTGATGCTTCCTTCCTCGAAGTACATATCAACGTACTCGTCGGGAAGCGAGATCTCGTAGGTTGCGGTGTTGAGCGCATAGTCGTATGTGACCACGGTGAAGGTGTTTGCATTTGCCGCATCCTGCTTGATCTGTGATACGTAATCGGTCAACTCGTAAACAACGTATGAGGTTGAATTGAAATCCGAGTAGATCGAAGTGATGTATCTGTCAAACGCCTTGAAGACGAATTCACCGTTTCCGTCATTTGCAACGTAACCGAACTGTGCGCCCATCGAATAGTGGTTATCGTAAACGGCAACCTTTGCAAAAAGACGGGTCTTTTCCGCAGAACGGTCATATTCGGTGTAGTACTCAACGTCGGTTACCGCGGGAGCGGAAAAGTCGACGTAGAGGGGGAAGGTGAAGGTGTTTGAAAGGTTGTTTGCCTCGCCGCCGTCGCCGTAATCAAGGAAGCCCTTGAGCGTGACGGTGTAGCGGGTGTTGTTTTCAAGCTCCTGCTCGTAAGCGTCAAAGCCGATTTCGATATTTGAGGGATAGATCGAGCCGCCGTCGCCGTAGGACTTGCGGATGTCATTCTCTGTCTTCTCGAATACGACCTCGCCTGTTGCATCGTTTGTGATGGTGATCTCAACGCGTGCGGCACTTCTGAGCATACCTGCCCAAACGTATTGGAGCGCGTGGACCGTGCCCTCAACGTTCGAGATGGATATATATTTGCGGTCAGCCGCGATGAGCTTGGATGCGGGATTCTGCTCGAAGTAGTAGCCGCCGAGGAAGGAAACGTAATCGTCGTAAAGCGATCCGACGGGGCGTGTTGCATAAGCATCGGGCAGAGTCTTGTCGGCAAGGTCGATCGATTTGTCGAGCTCGTCGGCGTTGGTCTCGAAATAGTCGATGTCAAAGAGGGGAGCCTTCGTCCAGTCGCCGTAGAAAGCGAGGTAGGGGACGGAGAGGTCGATCTCTGTGCCTGCGGTTGCGGTGAGAGTTACGTGACCCTCGATATACATACCGTTTTCAAAGCGGCTAAGATATTCCTTGTCCGCATCAGAAACGGTGACGGTGATTGTCACGTCAGCGGTAGCGCCTGCGGCAACGGTGAGGTTCTTTCCGCTGAGAGTTCCGCCGGAAACATTGGTGATCTCGACGGTGGTGCCATTTTCGAGGAGGTAGCCCTGCTCGTCAACGGTGTACTTACCGTCATTTGTCTTGGTATCGCTGATACCCTCGGTCATAACGTATGCTGATATATCATAGGAAAGTGAAGAAGAACCAAAGTTATATACTGAGAAATTCAGGGTGTAAACGCCTGTCTTTGCGGGGTCATCGCCAAGCTCGATCTTGGATTTATCCAGAATGCTTCCGTCCTTACGGCTCTTTGTGAGGATGTAAGCATCGGTTGCGATCGCGCTTGTCAGATTTGCAAGACCCGCGCCCTGCTTTCTTACGGCGTAGGGCAGACCGTTTTTGTTGATAACTATGTCAGCGGTGGACATGAGAAGTCGGTTGACGACAGCCGCGATCTCAACGTTATTGTCTGCGATAGCGGGGAAGTTCTCACGAACGTACTGACGAAGGATGGCAACAAGACCCGAAACGTTGGGGCACGCCATCGAAGTACCCGAAATTCTGTCGTAAGCCTGACCGGGTACGGAGGAGAGGATCATTCCGCCGTGTGCGGTGATCTCGGGCTTGATCTCAAGGTCGGGGGAGGGACCCCAAGAGGAGAAGTCGGACATGAAGGGACCGGAGGTCTGTCCGCGGGAGATCTTGAGCTTGCCCGTGCCGACAGCCGCGAGCATTTCGCCCTCGTCCTGGCTGATCGAGCAGACTGCGAGCTTTGCATCACCAACGGTCATCTTGATGTCACCCGCAACGTTGTTGTAGATGATGATGCCGGCGGCGCCCTTAGATCCCGCAACCTGAACCTTTTCCTCAAAGGTGGTCGAGCCACGGCTTACAAGAACGATCTTGCCCGAAACCTCAATTCCCGTGTAGTCGGCAGATCGTCCCGCGCCGGGAATGGTTACAAATTCGTATTCAGCCTCATTGACTCCTTCACCGAGGAGGTCGGCAACGAATTCCTTTTCCTCGGAAACGCGGTCGGTTGCTTCTATGTAATAGATGATGCTCTCGCCGTAAAGCATATAGGGGGTCTTTGCACCGTTGACCGATGCAACGGAGAGCGCACCCTTGTAGGTCGAGGGAGAGCCGACGGTGCCGTTGTCGGGGTTGGAGGTAAGACCGAGGTTACCGTTTTTCTCGGAGCCATAGGTGGAGGTGAAGCTGTTGGAAGCCGCAACAACCATGCTGATTCCGAGCTCGCGGATGCGGTCGTAAACTCCCGTGACCTTTTCCTTATCGCCCTCGCGTGAGAAGCCCGCGGAGGTACCGATCGACATATTGATAACGTCAACCTCAAGAGCAACACAGTCCTCAAGTGCACCGAGGATCCAGGAGGTTCTTGCGGTATCCTCGATATCCGAGAAGATCTTCATAATGGCGAGCTGTGCGTTGGGAGCAACGCCGGTGATAACGTCATCCTTACCCGCAATAACGCCCGCAACGTGCGTGCCGTGGTCCGAGTGGATGGGGAAAACGTCAGCGTCGCCGTCAGCGTAGTCAAATCCGTAGGGGACCTTCGTGCTGACGTAAACGTCGGAGGCAGTCAGTCCCGCCTGCTTGTCCGAAGCGACGGTGTCACCAATAAAGCCTTCAACATCGGCGAATGTCATGCCGAGTGTGTCAGACGTGAAATTCTCGGTAGAAAACGCGGTGTGGTAGTAGTCAAGACCCGTGTCAAGAACCGCGACAACAGTTCCCGAACCGTCATATCCACAGCCGACGCTGTTGAAAATACCCGTATCCTGAACGTTGACGGTGTTTTCAACAAGCTTGTTCTCCATCGACTTGTAAACGTCGCCGACGATAACGTTTGTCTTGTTGCCGAGAGTTTTGCAAACGCCCTCGAAATCGCGGGCGGTGATGAGGAGCTCAAAGCCCGCCAAAACGGTATCGTAATCAAGTCCGAGCTCATAGGAGTATCCCGCCTTATCGAGCTTTTCGATGAGCTCTGCGTTCTCCTTTGCGATATTCTCGCGCAGAGCGGCAGCCTCGTCACTCTTTGCAAATTCGGATATGCTCATCGTCTTATCGGAGGCTTCGTATGCGTCAAGCAGACTTTCCGCATCGACCTCGATGATGAGCGAGATGATCTGGTCATCCTTGACCGTGCTCGGAAGAGCCACGATAGCATTCGAAAAATACTTCGAGATATCGTGATTCAGCTTGCCGTCAAAGAGCCCGATGTAGGCTTCTGCGGCAACATCTCCCGCAGCTTCGACGCAAACTCCGACGATCATCGTTGTCAGCAAGAGCACGGAAAGCACCGCTGACAGGATTCTTGTTTTGGTTTGTTTCTTCATTTTTCCTTCGCCTTTCGCGTAATTACGTAACGATAAATATATAATATAATAATATATAATGTTTTTTATTAAAAAGATATATAATATAAATTTAGCGTGACTGAACAATTATACCACAACGGCATCAAAATATCAATAGCTTCCTATAATATATAACAATTTGTTTCCGTTATGGCGGAAAGTCATTCACAAAATGCGTTTTTGCGCAAAAAATAGTGCAATTAATTTTACAAAAAATTCATTGATATTAAGTACCCCCACGTGATATAATAGGACGGTAAAATTGAATAATACAGGAGAAAACCAATGAAAAGAATTATTATGATCCTGCTCGCACTCTGCATGATGATGTCCTTTGTCGCTTGCAACGAGGGCGGAGAGGTAACCACAGAAGCACCCGAGAGCACAGCAGCTCCCACTGTAACCGACGAGCCCACCGCAGAGGCAACCGAGGCGCAGACCGAAGCCGCATTCAACGGATACAAGGTAACCGTTACCGATAAGGACGGCAATCCCATCGCAGGCGTTCAGATCCAGATGTGCGATTCCAAGGGCTGCAGAATGCCCCAGGGCACCGGCGCGGACGGAACCGTGACCTTCAATTTTGACACAAGCGATTTCCACGTTCTCATCGCCGCACCCGTTGACGGATATGCCGTTGACACCACCGAGGAGTATTTCTTCGAAAACGGCGGCAAGGAACTTACCATCGTACTTGAAAAGAAGTAAGAACAGAAAAACGGCTGATTCGCAATGAAAGCGGATCAGCCGTTTTTAAGTTGCTAGCAACTAGCGACTAACAACTTGCCAGCATTTTGATTTTTTTTCAAAATCTATGTGTAAATATGTTAGAATTCCATAAAAATTACGTCTTATAGGGTGAGGCGCCACCAATCGGCTTTAAAGCTGAGAAAGGAGAATGACATGGACGACCGAAATATCATTGAACTCTTTTTTGCCCGCGATGAAAAAGCATTGAGCGAAAGTCAGAAAAAGTACGGCAGGTATTGCCAGTCGATCTCGAGAAACATACTCTCGAGCGACGAGGATGCCGAGGAAGTGCTCAACGACACGCTTCTCTCTGCGTGGAATTCCATCCCGCCCGAAGAACCGAAGTCGCTGAAAACCTATCTCGGAACGCTCGCGCGGAACCTCTCGCTTGACAGATACAGAAAAATGAAAGCGGAAAAGCGCAGCGGCTGTGAGGTCTCGCTCTGTCTTGAAGAAGCGGAAGAGTTCCTTGCCGACACGAAAAGCATATCCGAGGAATACGAACGACGCGAATTTGTGAAGTTTTTGAATAATTTCCTTCATTCGCTCCCCGAGCGCGAGTGCGACATCTTCGTGCGCCGCTATTTCTACTGCGATTCGACGTCATCCATCGCGCGCAGATTTGCGCTGAAAGAATCCAATGTTCTCGTTATTCTCTCGAGAACCAGAAAAAGTCTGAAAAAAGCACTTCAAAAAGGAGGTTACACACTATGAAGACGAATGAATTTTTTGATGCAATGGGAAAGATCGATCCCGCACTTGTCGAGCGCGCGGAGAGAAAAGTCGTAAAGAAAAGCTCCTTCCCGAAACTGATTGCGATAGCTGCGGCAATCGCGCTTCTTGCGGCAAGTATGCTGGCGGTACTGCCGATGCTCCTTGATATTGAGCCCGAGGAAACTATCGTTGGTGAAGAAACACTATACCTGTTTGATCCGTTTTACGGCTCGGTTGAAACGGCTGAAACGGGCGTGGGAACGAACGCAAAATACCCGATTTTCAGGATCGTGGGCTATAAATACTCCGAATACCTTATCAGAAATGCATATCCTGTGGAAATGTACGGCGAGATCATCGGCGAAAAGCTTGACGATATCAATGTTTTGAATGGCTGGGGATATTTTAGTGAGCGGCCCGCGGTAGAACACGACTTAAAGGTAGTCAAGGCAGAGGTCTATGCTGTAAATGGCGTTGCTCCCGATGCGGGAGTTGCGATCAAGTTTATTGAAGAGGGTCCATTTAACTCGCTTGAGCACTACTTTGCTGCGGTGAATACCGATTATGAGTTCACCTCATTAGCGGATCTGATTTCGGATTATAATGCTCCTGCATTTATGAGTATGACAGAAGTTCGCTTGGAAGACGATACCGTAGAGCTCCGCGGAATTGAATATAAAAAATACAGCCTCAAAAATGGTGCGGATGGTGATATCATAAAAATTCTGCTTACGCTTGATGCTCCCGCGGAGATCACGGGAGGTTACAGCACGGGCGACGAAAGGATAGCAGATGTTAAAAATAAGCCGACGCTCAATCTGATAGTTAATATTGCTTCCGTTGGTGATATGTATTGCAATATATGGGTTCACGAAAACGGTTATATAGCGTATTCGGGATTCCGTCAGCCTACCGTTTTCTTCAATGTGGGAAAAGAGGCAACCGATGCGATCCTTAAGTTGTTTTATGAAAACTCCGAGCTTGTTTCCATTGTTAAGATGGGTCCGAATAATAAAGGACTTGTCGAGTATCCTGTGAATTAGTGAATAACAGAAGCCTCCCGCGAGGGAGGCTTCTGTTATTCCAAGCGTTCGGCGGGGGCGCCGCCCGCTTGAAGCGCAGGGGATATTTCGCCCTCTGCGGAGGGCGACTAAAGAAACTTTTTGAAAAAAGTTTCTTTAGAATCTTCAAAAACTTTACCGCTGCTGTTGATTTTTATTTTGATTGAAAATTTCCGAGCGCAGCGAGGAAATTCACCTTCATTTTGCCGCAGGCAAATCATCATTCGGCGCAGCCGATCATCATTCTGCGAAGCAGATTATCATTCGCGGCAACGCCGCGATAATTAATCAAGTGCGTCTTCAATCGCCGCCTTCAGCGTTTCGTAATCGACAGAGCCGTCAAATCTCGCTGTCACGATACCTTCGGAGTCGAGCACGACCGTCATCGGCCATGTGTCGCCGCCGCCGAGGGCGTAGAAGTAGGAGTCAACGTCGTCGCCCTGACCGAAGAGCATCTTCGATTCGGGGTAATTTGCAAGGACAAAATCAAGCGCGGTATCTGCGGCGTAGCTTGAATGGATCGCGATAAACACCGCTTCGCCGTCAAATTCGCTTGCAAGCTCGTCAAAGTGGGGGAGCTCGGCAACGCAAGGACCGCACCAAGTGCCCCAGAAGTTAATAACGCGAACCTTGCTGTTCGTTGTGGTCACGCTGAAGCCGAAGGTTTGGTCGGAGTTGTAAAGCGGAATCTCATCGTCGGGGCACATCTGTCCGACCTCGGCACCGGTCACGGCTTCGGGGACTTTATCGATGAAGTTATAGTAAACAAGCGCGCCGCAAAGGATAACTGCGAGAAGCGCGGCAACGATGCGCTGACCGAGGCGGTTCTTTTTGGCGGTTTTTTCGTCAATTTTGCCGCCCGGAGTGCCGGGATCGATCAGAAAACGCGGGCCTCGGCGATAGATCGCGTTTGTCGGGCATTCGGAAATACAGTCGCCGCACTGAATACATTCGGTGTCGCCAACCTTCGAAATGTCCATCTTGCAGACCGAAAGACAGTGTCCGCACTCGGTGCATTTGCTGTTTTCAACCGAAACGCCGATGAAGGAGATCTTGTTGAAAAGACCGTAGATCAGTCCGAGCGGACAGAAGAAGCGGCAGAAGAAGCGGTAAATGAACACCGCGCCGAGGATAAAGATGACGAGAAGGAAGAATTTCCAGGTGAAAAGCGGGCCGAGCATCGAGAACATATTCTCGTTTTCGGGGTTCGAGAGAAGTCCAACTGCGCCCTCAAGCGTTCCCGCGGGGCATATGTATTTGCAAAAAGCGGGCAAAACGAATTCGCGGAAGGAGTAAATGAGCGGAAGTGCGAAGACGAAAACGGCAAGAATGACGTATTTCAGCTTCGAAAGTATCTTGGTCAGGCGGTTTTTCTTGATCTTTGGGGTCTTGATCTTATAAAGAAGGTCTTGAATGAGTCCAAAGGGGCAAAGGAATCCGCAGATCCAGCGTCCGAGGAGGAGTGCGTAGAGCAGGATGATGCCCACCATATAATAGGGGACGGATTTGTTTGCCGCCGTCAGCGCGTTTTGGAGCGAGCCGAGGGGGCAAGCGGCGGATGCCGCGGGGCAGGAATAACAGTTGATTCCGGGCGCACAGATGCCCTTGAGCGGGCCGCGATAGATGCGTCCGTTGCCGAATCCTTTGAGATTGGCATTGAAAAGAAGCGCGGCGTAAAGCTGGATCAGTCTGCGCTTGGTCGGCTTATGCGAGGAGAACCATTCTTTGATTTTCATAATTCTACCTCCTTAACCAAGACCGATGCACTCGGTGCAGATTCTGATTGCTTTTTGAAGAACGTCATAAAATCCGTCCTGCGTCAGACCGACCACTATAAGCGCGCAAGCGGCTCCGACAAGGATGAGGCGGACGATCTTTTTGGTGTTTTCGGTGTCATTTTTAGTGCTGATTTTATCGGATTTTTTACATTCCGAAATAGCAAGTTTTGTCCATTCGATTTCTTGTTCCGCGCTTCTTCTTTCGATGACGGAAAGGACGAAAAGCAGCACACCGGAGATGATCGCGCCGAGGGAGAGCATACCAACAACTCGCAGAAGCGCGGGCGTGAGATTGTCCACCGTGAAGGAATCGTAGTCGCAAAGGACGGCTATTGCGGGGATGAATGCGACGGCACAAAGAAGAGTGCAAACGATGCGCGCGATCTTTCTGTTCTGCCTTTCACGCGCGATGCCCGTGTGATTGCAGTCGGCGGAAAGCTTCTTTTGCAGGATGCGAAGCTTGATGAAGGGATCTTTTATTGCTTTTGCCTTGCTTTTGGGCATCGGAAGTGCGATATTGAGCACAATTCCCGCAATTACGGCAAAGATTGCGACCCAAAGCGGAACTGCGATCTTATCGTATTCCGCACCGATGCTTTCGGGCGTATAGGGCGAGTCGCCCAGATTATAGATTGTGTAAGCCGAAACGATCAGGCCAACAGCCGCAACGATCAGCGCGGCAGAGATCACGCATCCGCACACGGTATGTATAAGCCGAAGCTTTTTCTCGTTCATTCGTGAAAACTCCTCATAACATAATAATTCATTATATTATATCATATATTGCGGAAAAAGTCAAACGCGAATTTTAGAGAGCAATATTTGACCAATATTGGAACAAAAGTTTTTGAAGATTCTAAAGAAACTTTTTTCAAAAAGTTTCTTTAGCAGAGCTCGAGACGGAGTCTCGAACTAATTCGAGAGCTTTAGCTCTCGCTTCCGTGCTTCAAAACCACGAAGCTCCGCTTCGGGATTTTGGACAGAGTCAATACTTCCCGAATGTAGGGAAGTATTGCGCTCTGTCACCTCGCGCCGTCCTCGGACGACGCATATACAGTTAATTTTCGCGCGCTTTCAATAGGAACCCTCCCCCTCGCTCCCCCTCCCGTAAACCGGGAGGGGGAAGCCCCGCGAGCGGAAGAGCACAGCTTGATTATATTGATTTTGCCGATATCCATGCAATTTTGCATCTGCAAATATGGACTCCTCCCCCCCTTCCCCCTCCTCGTAAACCGAGGAGGGAGTTTGTTGGCACGAACTCATTTGCTCAACGCTCTGAATTCCGGATACTATCTGAACGTGCGAAATTTATATTATATCCGCCTTGATTATAAAAAGCCGAGAGCGACATTTTGTCGCTCTCGGCGGTTGATATTAAAGATACATATACGCGCCAATTACACGGCTTGTGTGCTCGTCATATTTGAGCCAACCGTTGTTCAGAGCCTGATCGAGGATGTAACATCTGTCAAATGCATTGTCGCGGCACGCAAGCACGCACATATTTTCTTTGCTTGCGATCGCGGCGGGAAGGTCTTCTGCGGTTGTTTTGTAAGCGTATTCCGATACTTCTTTGAGTATTCTGCGGATCTCTGCGACGGTGTTTGTGATAGAATTCTTCTCCGAATCGGTGAATTCGGCAAGATATTCTTCGCTGTTTTTGCCGTCAAATACGATGATTGTCGGTTCATATCCCGAATCGGTTTTCACGATATAACCGTAATCGGCAAGTCTGCTAAGATAGTATTCTTCGCATTCGCTCGATTTTCCTTCAGCCACAGATTTAAGTGTCAATGCTTCGTCGTGGCTGAGATAATCGGGAGTGTTTCCCATAATATCCTTGTACCTGTATTTGAACTGCTGAAATTGAACTACGGGTTTATCCTTGCGTTCTTGGGGGCATCCGTGAAGTCCTACCCAAGGAATATAGGGGATGTTGCTGCTCTGGAATCCCACGATATCCCACTGCCCGTGGTCGGGACGTTTGGTATAAGCAAATTCTTTGTCGGGCGATGCGGAATACATAAGTTTATCGAATGCGCGCATCAGAAGTACCCATTTTGCATCTTCATAAGTCTGATACTTGCCGAAATAACTGATACCGTGAGCATTGCACGCGGCGGTAAAATCGTCGATAAGCTTTGTGAATAAATCTGTGAGACTTGAGATCACACGGCAATTATAGTTCCAAACCTTTTCCTGCGCATCTTTGCTGACGATGGGAAATGCCGTTTCGTATCTGTCCGCGTTTTTAATTAACATTGTTTGATTTGTCAGATAATCAAGCTCGTCCTCCATATAGGGGAGTGCTATGCCGAGCTCGAGAGAGAGCTCTTCTGCTGTTGAAGGATTGCCGTAAGCCTCAAGAAAAATATTATTGTAGATCTTGTGAGAGAGCACGTTCCAGGGCTGTCCCTTGTCACCAAAAGATTTGCAACTGCAGGTGAAATCCACTTCCTCGGGCTTGTAACTTCTTACACCAAATTCTCTTGCCATATCCATACCTTCTTTCAAAATTTCTCTTGCACGGAAAAGCCGTGACTTTACTGTGTTTTTGGGGAGCGAAAGTGTCGATGCGATCTCGCGGACGCTTTTGTTTTCGATGTAGTAGGCGATGACGATATTTCGGTAGTCGCTCTTGATGAACGCCAGTTCGCGCCGGAGCAGGGACATTTCCTCTGCGTGTATCGTTTCACCAAGCAAGTTTTCACTTTCGTCTTCGATCTCATAATCTCCGATGTCGGAACCGGTTACCAACTCGTTTTTGTTATGTTTTCGTGCCGCCCAAAGCGAATAACGGTTGCGCGCGATCTGCCATACCCACGCCGAAAAGCTCGTCGGGATTGTCCCGCCGTTCAAAGCCGTGATGATCTGGAGTGCAATATCTTGCGCAAGATCTTCCGCCTCATAGTGATTTCCCGCCTTTTTCAAACAGAAATAAAAGAGCTTTTCCATATAGCTTTCGACAAATTCGTTGATAAGTCGATCGCGCATATCGTTCTTGTGACTCATCGTTCTCGCCTCCCTTCATCCATATAGTGTGGCAATTCCAAATTTGGTTGCATAGTTTTTTAAAATTATATCACACTTTTCAAAAAAAGTCCAGTCACACAAAAATCACCAACATTTCACTCGCTTTTCTCGCAATTTTGTGTAATGTTCATATATATGTAATATATTTATGATATACTATACTATGTGTCAAAATGCTATAATTATATTATAATAATATAGTTATAGGAAGCTTAATTGAAAGGATCACCGAAATGATTAAAATTTCTCACCTGGTGAAAAACTACGGCAATTTTACAGCCGTGGACGATATCAGCTTTGAGGTTGCGAAGGGCGAGGTTCTTGGATTCCTCGGTCCCAACGGCGCGGGCAAGAGTACCACGATGAATATGCTCACGGGCTATCTTTCCTCCACCTCGGGCTCGATCAAGATCGGCGGTGTTGACGTGCTCGACGACCCGCTGAACGCAAAAAGACTGATCGGCTATCTCCCCGAACAGCCTCCGCTCTACCCCGATATGACAGTTGAAGAGTATCTCTCCTTTGCTTACGACCTCAAAAACTGTAAGCTCAACAAGGAAAAACACCTCCGCGAGATCTGCGAGGTCGTTAAGATCACGGACGTTTACCACAGAATGCTCAAGAACCTTTCGAAGGGTTACAAGCAGCGTGTAGGTATCGCGCAGGCACTCGTCGGCAACCCGCCCGTCATCATCTTTGACGAGCCCACCATCGGACTTGACCCCAAGCAGATCATCGAGATCAGAAACCTTATCCGTACCCTCGGTAAGGAGCACACCGTCATTCTCTCCACGCACATCCTGCAGGAGGTTCAGGCGGTCTGCGACAGAATCGTCATCATCAACAAGGGTAAGATCGTTGCAAACGAGCTGACCGAGAACATCTCCCGCGCGGTCGAAAACACTCGACGCTTCAACGTCAAGATCAGCGGTCCTCAGCGCGACGTCCTTGCGCTTCTCCGCAATCTTCCCGGTATTTGCTATGCCGAGGTTCTCGCGGCACGCGACGGCGATGCTTATACTTATATGATCGAAAGCGAAGTCGGCATCGACATCCGTAAGAAGCTCTTCTGGGCGCTTGCGGAGAGAAAGTGGCCCCTCATCGGTCTTGAGGCGCTCGGCATGAGCATCGAGGACATCTTTATCGCCGTTGTTGATAAGACAGCTCCCGAGGCACAGGCACCCGCAAAGAAGAAGACCCGATATGAGGGCGTTCGCGCGGCGGAAGAAAAGGAAGTTGCCGCGGATATCATTGATAAGACCGCAGAAGAGCAGAAGAACGCTTCTTTTGAGGAAGAAAGCTCGGATTCCGCGTACTATGAGGATCATTCGATCAAGGAAGACACTTTCGCTTCCGAAGAGAATAAGAACGAAGACAGAAAGGAAAACTAAACGCAATGCTTGCAATTTATAAGAAGGAGATGCGTTCGTATTTCATCAACCCCGTGGGATACGTATTTATCGGAGTTTTTCTGGCTCTTTCGGCAGGTCTCTGCTGTTACACCACCCTCCAGAGCAATTCTTACAGCACCGCATCATATTACTATTGGCTCATACTCAGTATGATCATCATCATTCCGCTTCTCACAATGAGAACCTTCTCCGAGGAGCGTAAAATGCGCACCGAGCAGATGCTTATGACCGCGCCCATTTCTATCACGGGTATGGTTATGGGCAAGTTCCTTGCCGCTATGACTATCTACGCAGGTTGTCTGGCTGTTTCCTGCGTAAACCTCATTCCTCTTTACATCATCGGTAAGCAGGAAAGTGCGCTTGATCCCGACGGTCTTACCATCAAGGGTCCCGTAACCCCCGAGATCATCGGCTCGCTTCTCGGCGTGCTTCTCGTCGGCGCGGTATTTATCGCGATCGGCATTCTGATCTCCTCGATGACAGAAAACCAGCTCTCCGCGGCTGTCGTTACCATCGCTGTTCTCGCTGTTATGCTTATTCTCAATATGCTCAACAGCGTCGGAAGCGAGGAGGAAGGCACAAGACTTATCAACAACTACGTTGCCCGTTACATCATCGACTGGGTAAGCGTTGTTTCGCGCTTCAATAACTTCCAGTACGGCATCCTTGATTGGTCCGCACTGCTTTACTACGTATCCATGACCTTTATCGCAATTTATCTCACGGTTCGCGTCTATGAGCGCCGCCGTTGGGCTTAAGAGAAAGTGAGGAATAAACTGATGAAGAATTCTGCTTTCTCTTCCCGCAAGTTCAAGTACGGAAGCCTTTCGGTTATGATGACCTGCGTCATCATCGCGGCAGTTCTCCTTTTCAACGGAGTTTTCAAGCTTCTGGCGGACAAGTACCTTTGGTACACCGATCTCACCCGTGACGAGATCTACACTCTTGCCGATGCAGCCGTTCAGGCTCTCGAGAATATCGACAAGGACGTTCACATCCTTTTCTGTGACGATCCCGACAATATCGAAAACGAGTATTACAGCAAGATGATCTACAAGACCGCCCTCGGCCTTGCGGAGAAGAACGATTACATCCACGTTGAAAACGTGAATATCTGGCGCGAGCCCTCTGCTGTAAACAAGTTCAAGAACAATTCGAAGGACTCGATCTATTCGACCGACGTTATCGTATACTCCGGCACCGAATTCCGCGTTTACGCGCTTCGTTCGATGTTCTACTTCAACGATGAAAACTCTGCTCCCTGGGCGTACAACGGTGAAAAGAAGCTCGTTTCGGGTATTCTTGCCGTAACTCAGGCGGATGCTCCCATCGCTTGCGTAACCGTAAACCACGGCGAGCCCTTTGTAAACCCCACAGATATTGCAGAAACGCAGTATATGCTCTCTATGCTCGAGGACGGCGGCTACAAGGTTCAGCTGCTCGACCTTGCACACCAGGAGATCCCCGAGGATTGCCGCCTTATGGTCATCTATGACCCACAGGACGACTTCCTTATCAATGACGGCGTTTCGAATATCTCCGAGATCGAAAAGCTTGACAGATTCCTTGACGGCACAAACGCCCTCATGGTCTTCTTCAACCCCACCACACCCCTGCTTCCCAATCTTGAGGAATATCTTGAGGAATGGGGCATCAAGTTCGATCGCCACACCAATAATATGGGCAACACCCTCGGCACAACGGTCCGCGACTATACAAGCTCGCTTACCGAGGACGGTATGACCGTTGTTGGCAAATATGCTACACTCGGTCTTGGCGCTTCTCTCCACAAGGATCTGAGAACCACCTATCCTCCCAAGGTCATCTTCAAGAACGCAATGGGTATCTCCTATTCCGATACCTATCAGAGCGTTTGGCATCAGGATGAGGAGGATCCCACCCAGAACTTCAACTACGGTTCTTACTACAAGGACGGCGTATCGCGCTCGATGTTCGATATTTTCCTTTCTCCCTCCACAGCAACCGCAGTTGTTGACACCACAGTTGTGGCACAGGCAACCGAGCAGCATCCCTTCAAGCTTATGACCATCACCCGTGAATCGAGAATGGTTGACAACACCAACGAGGACTATTCCTACGTTCTTGCTTGCGGCTCGACCGATTTCCTTTCGAGCACTCTCCTTCTCTCGAACACCTACGGTAACACCGATATGATGCTCAGCGCCCTCCGCGCAACAGGACGCGAGAACGTTCCCGTCGGACTTGATATCAAGCCCTTCGCTTCGACCACCATCGAAACTCTCACCACTGCTCAGGCCAACAGGTGGACTGTTGCCCTCATCCTTATCCCCACCCTCATCACCGCTATTGCAGGCGTTTACGTTCTCGTAAGGAGAAAGTACAGATGACAAACGGCAAGGCAATAAATGAAAGCACCGCGCGTCTTCGCCGCCGCCGTTCGGTGGCAAAGATGCAGAGAAACTGGATAATCGCGCTCTCCGTGCTTATCGTTTTTCTGATCGCAGCCTTCATTGTCGTCGATTATATCGTCAATATCATTTATTTTGAGGATTACGACGGCGCGAAGTACCAGATCAAGCAGAAAAACGGCATCTACGTTATGTGCGACGATAAGGGCGACACGCTCGATTTATCGGTTTCCGCGGATACTTCAAAGAACACTTATATCTATGTGACCGCCCTCGGTACCGAGGTCAAGGTCGACCCCGACACGGGTATCAACACCGTTTACTCGGTCATTGATACCGTTGAGGGCGAAGAGGTCGGCGTTGCGAACCGAATTCAGATGTTCAAGCAGATCAAGCAGGATAACATCGACAAGATCGAGGTTCACAACGATCAAGGCTCATATGTTTTCTACGTCGATAAGGACGGCGATTTCCAGATCAAGGGCTACGAGGGCACTCCCTTCTCGCAGGTAATGTTCTCCTCGCTCGCGGTTTCCTGCGGTTATTCGCTTTCCACAAGAAAGATTCAGGATCCCATCAAGGACGAAAACGGTCTTTACACCGAATACGGCCTCGCTCCCGAAAAGAGAGTGGACGAAAACGGTAACGAATACGATTACGCTCCCAACTGGTACCGCGTGACCGACATCGACGGCAACTCTCACACCGTTTACGTTGGCGATGCAGTTCCCTCGAACACGGGCTATTACGTCAAGCTGACCGACCGCGACGCGGTTTACGTTATGAACTACAGCCTTGACGGCTCCTATCTCGGAATGTATGACGGCAAGACCTACGATAGTATCGAAAGCGTGCTTCATGTTCCGATCGAGAAGTTCATAACTCCTCTCGTCACTTACCCGATGGAGCTCAACAACTATTTTGACGTTGAAAACTTCACCATCTGGGAGGGCGAGAAGTTCAACTCCATCCCCGATAATGCCACCGATGAGGAGATCGACAAGCTCGATCTCGATCCCATCGTTTCCTTCACATTCCAGGATCTTGACGAGAGAACAGGTACCTTCAATGCGAACACTCCCTACACTCTCGATTTCCCCGCAGGCTACGTGGCAAACGATAACTCCATCGACACTTGTCTGCAGACCTTCTACACGCTCGCTCCCCTCGGAGTTGTTAAGCTTGGAATCGATGACGAATCCCTCATAAAGTACGGCCTTGATGAGCCCGAATACGTCATTTACTTCAGCTTCCAGGAGAAGTATGAGCACCTCATCTTCATCAGCGCAGAGACCGAGCAGGGCACCCGCTATATGACCTCGGGACTTTACGATTTCATCGTCGAGATCGACCGCTCCGCGCTCACATTCCTCAGCTACACCAAGAATGATTGGGTAAACGACCTGTATTTCTCGATGAACCTCTCTTGGGCGACCAAGGTTGAGGTTGAGTATGATGGCAAGCTTTACACCTTCGAGCTTGATAACTCGATGTCCGATTCAGTGACCAACCCCACTTGCTCCGCAGATGCAAAGAAGAAGGGAACCATCTCTTCTGCACAGATGGCTATCAGCGCCTATGATTCGGAAGGAAACAAGATGGAATCGCTCTCCGAGCTTACCGTTATCGATAAGAAGGGCTTCAAGTGGGTCATCGACCACGAAACCGTCAAGGCTTATAACAGCGCAGGCGAACGTGTTAACATCACGGGCGGCTATTATGCCACCAACAACCGCGATGAGGAAGTCGTTGTCCTCAAGGGCGTTATCGACTGCCCCGACTATCAGGTTGCCGTTACCGCAAACCAGATCCGCATCACCACTCATGACGGCGTGCTCGTCAAGGAGTATATGAGATACGGTATGTCGAACTTCCGTAAGTTCTTCTCGGCACTCCTCTATGCATCCAAGCAGGGAAGCGTCCACGACGGAACTAACGGTCTGACTGAGGCAGAGGTCGATGCAATTCTTGCAAACCGCGATAATTACGACGTTCGCATCAAGGTTGAAACATCCCATAAGGATCCCGATACCAACGAATACACCTATTACGAATACAAATACTATAACTACTCCGAGCGTGCCGCTATGATCACGGTCAACGACGGCGACGGCGAGTTCCGAGTTCTCCGATCCTTCACCAAGAAGGTTGCCGAGGAAGCGGGCAAGGTTATCACCGGCGAAGCCATCAAGGCGACCGATAAGTATTCGTAAGAATAAAAAACAACACAGAAGGCTTTTTCGAGCCTTCTGTGTTGTTTTTATGCAGACTTTTTATTTTTGACAAGTGCCGCGATGCCGTAAATGGCACCGAGGTATATAAGCACGATCGGGATGACGGGGAGCATATACCAGAACGGCTGTGGGATCCACTCGTAGAAAAGATCGAGCAGAGGGTTGTCGGGCGCCATTGAGTACATATAGTTGACGTCAATGATGTTGCCCGCCGCGTCGACAATATTGTTATTCTTGCAGTACTCGTTGATCGCCAGATTGGTAAGGTGAACGGCGGTGTAGACTGCCGCGGAGATGCCAACGGTGGAGCGGATGCATTTTGCGTCAAGCTTGCAAAGTCCAAGCTTGAAAAGCAGGATCGGTATGCTCGCTTCAAAAACGTGCGGAAAATAATAGAAGCAGAAAATGTGCCCGCCGATCTCTGCGTGTGCTATAGAATGGTTGAGTATCAGCGCCATGGCAGCGCCGAGCGACCAAAGAAGGGTCAGATTTCCAATCACCTTGTTGCGCGTGAATACCGCAAAGGGCAGTATCATCGCGTTGAAGGAGCAAAGGTGGAGCGGGAGATACTCAAGTGCTGACTCGAGTGGAAAGAGATTATATATTATCGCGGCGATCCCCCAGAATGACAGAATCCCGAGAACGGTCACTTGCACTTTCTGCGAGCATTTTTTGAGTATGAAATAAAGCGCGACATTCAAAACCACGGCAAAAACGAGCGTGGCAAAATGCGCAACACCAAATGTTCCCCAAGGCATGCTTTGTCCCTCCTCGTTGTGATCTGATATAAATATCATATCATAAATAACGGAAAAGTCAACTACTTTGCGTGAAAATTAATAATTAGATAAGGAAAAGGGAAGATAGTGGGCAAAATCAAATAAAAAAGACCGCCGAAGCGGTCTTTTTATATTGTGGCTGAATTAGCCAAGCTTAGCCTGGTTGATCTTAACGCCGGGGCCCATCGTGGATGCGATTACGCAACTCTTGATGTACTGACCCTTAGCAGCAGCGGGCTTAGCCTTGATAACTGCGCCAACGAGAGCGTCAAAGTTCTCCTGGAGCTTCTGCTCGCCGAAGGAAACCTTGCCGAGAGGGCAGTGGATGATGTTGGTCTTGTCAAGACGGTACTCGATCTTACCTGCCTTAGCCTCGTTAACTGCACGAGCAACATCGGGGGTAACGGTACCGTTCTTGGGGGAAGGCATAAGTCCCTTAGGACCGAGAACCTTACCGAGACGGCCGATAACGCCCATCATGTCGGGAGATGCGATTACAACGTCGAAGTCGAACCAGTTTTCCTTGGTGATCTTCTCAACGAACTCTGCGCCGCCAACGTAATCTGCGCCTGCTGCGGTAGCAGCCTCGATCTTAGCGGGATCCTTTACGAATACGAGAGTCTTAACGGTCTTACCGGTACCGTTGGGGAGAACAACTGCACCACGAACCTGCTGGTCTGCGTGACGGGAGTCAACGCCCAGACGGATGTGGATTTCAACAGTCTCATCAAACTTTGCCTTTGCGGTCTGGCAAACGAGAGCCATAGCCTCAGAGGGATCGTAAGCCTTCGAACGGTCGATGAGCTTAGCACTATCT
>JAGBRZ010000134.1 GCA_017632155.1 Clostridia bacterium | reverse complement strand
TTGTTTCACAAAACAACCCACTGATTCGTAAAGGAGAATGTAACTTCATGTTTGCTAAAAATTCAAAGGCATATTCTGTCTACCTGCTGTTCCGATTTGTCTTTTCCCTGGCGGTTTCTATGTCCACAGTGCTTTCCATCGTGTACCACCTGGAGGTGGTGCAGCTGGATGCTTTCCAGCTTGTCCTGGTAGGGACGGTTCTGGAGACCTCCTGCTTTCTGTTCGAGATACCCACCGGTGTGGTGGCGGATTTGTATAGCCGTCGGCGCTCGGTGCTGATTGGAATGTTCCTCTACGGCCTGGGCTTTCTGATGGAGGGTGCGCTACCGTGGTTCGCGCCGGTTCTGCTGGCCCAGGTTGTCTGGGGTTGCGGTGATACCTTCATCACCGGCGCTCTGGAGGCGTGGATTGCCTCGGAGGAAGAGGACAAACCCATAGACAAGGTGTTCCTGCGGGGCAGTCAAATGGGGCAAATCGGCGGCGTTCTGGGCGTGGTGCTGGGCACACTGCTGGGAAACATAAACCTGCAAATGCCTGTCATCTTGGGGGGCAGTTTGTGCTTGTTGTTGGGGCTGGTGTTGGTTCGCATCATGCCAGAAACCAACTTCTCCCCTGCTATTGAGGAACGGCAGGGCTTGCTTAAAGACTTTGTCTGCCTGTTCAAGCTCAACCTGGGCTTTGTGAAAGGCGCACCTGTGTTGCTGGCGCTCTTAGCAATCACACTATGCGGGGGACTTGCCAGTGAAGGCTTTGACCGGCTCTCCACCGCTCATTTTCTGGATGACACGGTAATACCCGTTATCGGGCCGCTGAACAGCGTCACTTGGTTCGGTGTTATCAGTCTTATCGGCAGCGGCTTAGGTATTCTGGCTTCTCAGTTGCTCATCGCCCGCATGGAGAAAAAAGGGACTGTCAGCCGAACCAGTGTGGTCATGTCCACCAGCGCCGGGTATATCCTGTGCCTGGTTCTCTTCGCGGTGGGGCGGAGCTTTTGGTTCATGTTGTTGGTGTTCCTGCTGGCGGGGCTTATGCGCACCATCAAGGAGCCTGTGCTGGCCGCCTGGATGAACGACCATGTGGATGAGAAAATGCGCGCCACAGTCTTTTCCACCAGCGGACAGCTGGACTCTTTCGGGCAGATCATCGGCGGGCCTATTGTGGGGCTGGTAGCCCAGCAGGTGTCCATACCCTGGGGGCTGGTCTGTACCGCTTTCCTGCTGTTGCCCGCGCTGTTCTTAGTGCCGGTGGCGGGAAAGAAGCGGGATTGATATGGCATAGTTAAGTTTACTGACGAGCGGGAGATTACTTCCGCTCGTCTTCATTTAGTAGCGCAAAATTTGAGGACTCTTTATTTCCTTATTCGGTATAGCGGAGGCGGCTGTCAATTCGACATAATTTTCTTGTGATACTTTACCGTACATGAGCATTAGGAATAGGAATGTATCTTTGTGTGGTAGTTGTTACTTGCACAGGTATTATTGTTTCAAAAATCAGTTCCAAGCCAAATGAAGATACTCCTGAAGAAAAAGAAGAATGACCAATTCCAGTTTATCGGTGGGATGAAGGTCGGGGAGCCGTCCGCAGACGGCAGGGGCAGCGCCCCTCCGGAGCTGGCAGAGCAGCAGGCACGAGCCTATGTAAAACCGAGTCCTGCACCTATTATCCCATACACGCAAGCAATACGGTTTACGGTGCTATCGGAATACAAAGCACCAAAACGGTCGATGCCTTTGAAAACAGTATTTTGCTTTCGATCCTCGGAGAATGTGCCTTGGCACTTGAAAGCGAGAGAAACGCGCGAGAGAAGGAAGCCACGGCAATCCTTGCAGAACAAGAAAAGCTACGCGCAAATCTGCTCCGCACCATATCTCACGACCTTCGCACACCGCTCACGTCGATTTCCGGCAACGCAGACAATCTACTTGCAAACGACGAGGCATTCGATGTGGAAACACGCAGACAGATATATACCGATATACGTGAGGACTCCGAATGGCTCATCAGCCTTGTGGAAAATCTTCTGTCGGTATCCCGTATGGGAGATGGCAAGAGCGACATACGGATGGCTGCCGAGCTTGTGTCCGATGTTATTGATGAAGCAGTCAGACGCACCGAGAAAAATGCAAGCGAGCATAAGTTCACGGTCAAGGAAAGCGACGGAATACTGCTTGCGCGGATGGATGCAAGACTTATCGTTCAGGTCTTGATCAATCTGATCGACAATGCGATAAAATATACACCAAGCGGATCTGAAATAGAGATCTCGGCAGTCGAAAAGGACAATGAAATTGCAATTACCGTAGCGGATAACGGACACGGAATTGCAGACGAGATAAAGCCCCGTGTGTTCGATATGTTCTACACAGGTGCTGAAAAAATTGCCGACAGCCGCAGAAGTCTCGGTCTTGGACTTGCGCTCTGTAAGTCTATTGTAAATGCTCACGGCGGAGAGATTACCGTGACCGACAACAAGCCGCACGGTGCGGTATTTACCTTTACGTTACCAAAGGAGGAGGTGGAGATCAGTGAATAAACCCTTGATACTCGTAGTCGAGGACGATGCACCCGTTCGCAATCTGATTACAACGACCTTAAAGACGCACGAATATAAATTTATAACGGCACAGAACGGAAACAACGCTATTATGGAGGCTTCATCGCATAATCCCGATATTGTTTTGCTTGATCTCGGACTCCCCGATATAGACGGCGTTGAGGTTATAGAGAGAATACGCACGTGGTCGGATATGCCGATCATCGTCATCAGCGCACGCAGTGAGGATAAGGACAAAATTGATGCCCTTGATGCAGGTGCGGACGATTACTTAACCAAGCCTTTCTCCGTAGAGGAACTCTTGGCGCGGCTCCGTGTTACGCAAAGAAGATTAGCCTCGAACCGTAACGAAAGTACAAGCTCTGTATTTATAAACGGTACTTTGCGAATCGACTATGCCGCAGGCTGCGCTTATCTCGGAGAGGAAGAATTGCATCTGACTCCTATCGAATACAAAATACTGTGCCTGCTTGCAGCAAACGTCGGGAAGGTCTTAACGCATACCTTCATTACACAGAAAATATGGGGCGCGGCGTGGGAAAATAACGTAGCTTCTCTCCGTGTCTTTATGGCAACGCTCCGCAAGAAGATCGAAGTAGCCCCCGACTCACCTCAGTATATCCAAACGCATATCGGTGTTGGATACAGAATGATGAGGGTGGAATAAGGAGAAATAGATGGGCTTTTGGATTTATATGTTCATTATGGATCTGCTCATACCGATAATAATGATATTGTTCGGGCGAGCATTTCTCAAAAAAGCACCGAAAGAAATCAATTATGTTTTCGGATACCGTACCTCAAGGTCAATGAAAAACAGAGATACTTGGGAATTTGCACACCGTTACTGTGGCAAAATATGGCTTATCTGTGGTTTGGCACTCATTCCTATCGTAGCAGGTATTATGCTGTGCTTCATTGGGGCAGACACTAAAACCGTGGGATATGTGGGCGCGGCATTATTGGTATTTCCGCTTTTACTTATAATCCTCTCGGTTATTCTTACAGAGCGAGCATTGAAAAATGCTTTTGATAAAAACGGAAATCCGTTTTCGGAAAACACAACGATTGGCATAGTCCTATGCGTCAAAAAGCAATGGTGGCTGAAGGTCAATACCAAGCCCATAAGAAAGCACGCTCTTGACGGTGCAACCTTTCCTCATATTGTTACGGTGAAATATACTGTGGACGGAAACGAGATCGTCAAGAAAAAATGGCTTAAATCCTTTGTCACTCCACCGAGCGTGAATGAACAGGTGGCGGTGATATATCGGACGGATAAACCAACCAAGTTCAGATTGGAGCTTTGATTATGAAAACTAATTGGAAAGATACACCCTTATTACATAAGGTCGTTACCATACTATCAGTTCTTGCAAGCCTATCCGTCGTGGTATTAGCGGTATTGCAAATATTTGATGTTTGGGATCAGGCAATCAACATCTTTATGCCTTTGATGGGTGTAACAATGCTTTGCCAAAGCTATATGCAATGGAACAATAGCCGTAAGGTTGCTTATTTCAGTATCGGAACGGCAGTATTCATCTTCATTTGCGCAATAATAGTATTTTTCGTAAAATAAGCATTTAATTCTCGCATTTCGGGAGTAATTCCTTTGTTTGAGGGTGGTATTCCTTCTGACGAAATGATAGAATGTAAGCACAAGAACAACCCGAAATGCGAGGAGGCATTACTATGGAAAAGAAAACGATAGGTAAATTCATATCGGCATTGCGTCGGGCAAACGGTATGACACAAAAGGAGCTTGGCGAAAAGCTCTTTGTTTCGGATAAAACGGTGAGCCGTTGGGAGTGCGACGAATGTACCCCGGAGCTTTCCTTGATACCTTCGATAGCGGAGATCTTCGGTATCACTACCGACGAGCTTCTGCGCGGAGAACGAAATAACCCCGACCGAGAAGCAGCAACGGAAGATGTGGCAAGTAAGCAGAAAGCAAAAAGCGACAAGCAGTTCAAACTGATGCTTCATAGCAGAAAGAAAAAGTTTACTAACCTCTCCTTTATCTCAATAGGTCTTATTATCGTAGGACTTATAGCCGCTATGATATGCAATCTCGGTTTCTTACGAGGTCTGCTCGGCTTCTGCCTTGCAAGCGTATTCTTCGTAGCAGCCACGATATGTCAGATATGCTTCACCGTGAGTTTTAGATTGCTCATCGACGAGGAAGAAGCAGAACACGCCGAGGAAATAAAGAAAGCTAACACGGATATGGTGTTCAGCTCGGTAAAGATATTCTTCGGAATACTTCTGACATTTGCATTTTGTCTGCCGATAGCAGTTCTTACACTCTCTTATTTCAATAGTCACTATGGACTTGTTATCGACTCTTGGATTTTGTTCGGCTCTTTGTTCGCCGCCGTTGCATTTCTCCTTGCGTTCTGTGTATATAAGATATTCGTATTAAAGGCACTCATAAACAAAGAAATTGTGTGGCTCGATGAGCAGGCGGTTAGCAGAGCTAACACAGAAAGCAAGCTTCTCGCCAAAATCTGTATCGTATTTACGGTTGTTCTTGCAATCATTATGCTTGCGACATATATTATCACTTCTTCTGTTAGTGAATCTACCTTCATAGAGCGTGAAAGATTTGACGATCCCGATAAATTTATTGCTTATATGCAGAGCGAATATGATGCTTGGTATGACGAGGGATATGGTAATTTACCGCCAAGTGAAGTTCCAACGCACGAACCTAACAAAAAATGGGCAGAAATCGACGGTAAAGAATATTACTACAATCCCGTTTTATATGAGTCAATCAACATTCTTCAGCACGAGAACGGAGAATGGGAAATCGTAGTCACGACAGATGAAGCTGACCAAAACGGTCAAGTTATGTATTCAATACTAAGCGCAGGCTTATTGTTCTTACACGTTATTAATCTCGCAGTATGTGTGATTTGGTATATCGTGAAAACAAAGAAGCGTAAAACAGCATAAAAATAGCCCTCGTTCAAGTTGAGCGAGGGCGTTGTACTATGAATATTTTTTGAAAAAGTTTGTAAGATTTTCTTTTCTTCGGAGTCTTATAGGTGAAGGAGGTGATAGAGTGACGGACTTTGAGCATTTATACGATACATATTTCAACGACGTTTACTTGTATATTTTGCGGCTCTCGGGCAACGAGCATCTTGCCGAGGAAATTACAAGTGATACCTTCTTCAAAGCAATGAAGTCGATTGATAGTTTTCGCGGAGATTGCGACGTGCGAGTTTGGCTCTGCCAAATAGCGAAGAATTGCTATTACTCACACGTTAAGAAAAGCAACCGAACCGAGCAGGTGGACGAAGCGGAGCTGCAAGAGATTCCCGACCTTGCCCCAAGCGTGGCTGACGAGTACGCCCGGCGCGAGGAGATAGAACAAATACAAAAGATCTTGCACGACGTGAGTGAGCCGTATAAGGAAGTCTTTATGTGGCGCGTGTATGCCGAGCTTTCGTTCAAACAAATTGCTCAAATCTTCGGCAAGACCGAGAATTGGGCTTGTGTCACCTATCATCGAGCGCGTAAAATGATTAAAGAAAGATTGGAGGAAAAGAACGGTGAAAACTGAATGTAGTGTAGTCAGAGATCTCCTGCCGCTTTATGTGGAAGATATGGTAAGTCCCGAAACGGCACAGTATGTAAAGTCTCACTTGGATGAATGTTCAGAGTGCCAAGCCGAGCTTGATAGTTTGAAAGAGGGAGTGGGATTGACAGCCATCGAAAAGAAGCCAACATCTAATACGGAAGATGCAAAGCCATTCAAAACAATAATGAAGCGAATGAACAGACAATTCTATTCGATAGCTTATGCTGCACTCATCTTTTTGATTTTCCTCGGCTTTGGTTGGACGGGTGGAGAGAATTTGATGTATAATAGCTTGATTATGCCCGTTGTAGGTATCTTTGGTTATTATGTGTTCCGTTGGAAAGCAATTTACAAAGTACCGATCCTTCTCTTGATAATTGATACTTTTGTTTGCTTGTTCAAGTTGGTTGACCTCGACCTTTATTCCGCGTTCTTGTGGACGTTGATTTATAGCATCTTTGTATTTGTGGGTATCGCTATTGCGTTCCTCCTGCACTTTGCTTTCAGAAAGGAGAAGAACTGATGAAGAAAAGAATACTGAAAATAGCAGCACTTATATTTGCAATAGTTTTGATCGTCGGTGTTTGTATATTTGCAAACGGTCTTGTCGGCAACCCCATTTCTAAAGCAGTTGCTACCAATACGGCTGAAAAGCATCTTGAAGAAGCATACGCCGATAAGGATTTTGAGATCGAACGAGTATTTTATAGCTTCAAGGACGGTTATTATCACGCATTTATTTACTCTCCGAGCAGTATAGATAGTGACTTTACAATTCTCATAGATATGTGGGGCAAAATGCGATACGATAATTATGAGGATCGTGTGCTTTCGGGAGGAAACACTGCGGATAGAATAGGAAGAGATTACAGAGAAACGGTAGATAAAGTGTTGGATAGTCAAGCGTTTCCGTATAACGCACATATCGGATACGGAGATTTTAAGTTCTACCCCCGCGAACATCTTAAGGAACACACTGTGCCCGAATATGCGTTGATTACTGAAGATCTGACGCTCGATGCGTTTTATGATGTAAACGAGCTCGGCGCAAAACACGGAATGTTGACAATCTACATTGAAGATAATACGGTAACTGTTGAAAGACTGTCGAAGATTCTTCTTGACATCAAGACAATTTTTGATAATGCCGGAGTAAAGTTCTATATGATAGATTGTGTTCTTGAATATCCTAAGCCCGAGGACGGTAAAAGGAGAGAAGATCGAGTCGAAGTGATGAATTTCCTCTACGATGACATTTACGAGGATGGTATGATAGAGCGTGTCAAGGCTTCCGACGAAGCAGCGCGGGCTTACTATGCCGAGCAAGATGCTGAAAAACTCAAAGAAATTGAAGAAAACAAATAAGTTTAAGGGTGCTGTTTAGGCGGCACCCTTTTGTTCACCAATAAATCAAAAAAGTATGATATAATATAAAAAAGATTTCAAATATTTTGCCACCAACGCCTAAAAAAACGTACTTATAGGGTGAAAGCGCTTTTAGCTCAAACAAAGGAGGTGAACAACATGGATGATCTGAGTATCATTGAACTGTATTTTGCAAGAGACGAGCAGGCAATCAAAGAGACAGACAATAAATACGGAAAGCTCTGCCACAGTATTGCCTATAATATCTTGAATAACAACGAGGACTCTGAGGAGTGCGTGAACGACACTTACATCGGCGTATGGAACGCAATTCCACCGACGAGACCGAATAACTTTATGGCGTTTCTGTGTAAGATTACGCGAAACATATCTTTGAAACGGATTGAAACGATGGCTCGTCAAAAGAGATCTCAAGCTACGATAGTATCTCTTGATGAGCTTGCCGAAATCTTACCGGATGAGAGCATCGGAGAGAATATCAGCAACGACAACCTAACAGAGTTGATAAGCGACTTTCTGCGAAAAGAAAAAGAGGATGTTCGGAATGTGTTTATTCGCAAATACTATTTCTTTGATTCTGTCGATGACATATCTAAGAGATATAGTTTTACCGAAGATAAGGTCAAGAGTATGTTGTATCACACCCGAAAGAAACTAAAAGATTACTTAATCAAGGAGGGCGTTGAAATATGAAAACACCGAGAATTTCAGAAGCAATCGGAAATCTCCCCGAAGATCTTGTAAGCGACGCAGCAACATACAAAAGAGCAAGTAAGAAAAAAGCTATTGTCAAGTGGAGTTCTCTTGCCGCTTGTTTTATGGTCGTGGTTATGGCGGCAGCTCTGATCGTTCCTATGTTCAATAGCGGCAATCCAATCTCTATTGGAGGAATTGACCGCGATTACAAAGGAGTAATCAGCGGAAGTGAAAGTTATATTGAGTTCCCGTGGGAATATAAGTTGGGTTATGAAAAATACACTTCTGTAAAGTACGACGGAAACGAGTACAGTTCAAGGGCAAGGGCGATAGACGAAGCATTGCTTGGAGATGTTTTGGGAACTTGTATAGGAAAAGGTGTGGATAGCTACACCGACAAGACCTATACCGAGACCTTTAACGTCAGACAGATAAAGGGTGTATCGGAAGAAAGAATGATTGCTGTTGGAATAGACAACGAGTATTATGTCTATTTCAATGACGATGTAAAATATCCGGCAACCTTCGGGGAACTTCTTGATGCTTATAGTCTTTCCGAAACCTTACCGCTTATAAAATTCTCTGTCAATGAGGGGTATAAGGAAAAAGGATATTATCAAATTGCCGATGACGAGTACATTTGGCAAGTCCTTTCCGAATGTAGGGATGCTGAGTTTTACGCTGAAAATGATAAATGGAGTCGTGGAGATAGAAATTATTTGAGCTTTACCGCAACTTCGGAAGCGCTTGGCGTTTACAAGAAGGTATTCTATATCACCGAGGATGGATATGCTTCCACCAACGTATTCAATTACAGTTATGTCTATTACATTGGTGAGGATGCGGCAAATAAGATCATTACTCACGCAAAGAATAACGCAACCGAAGCAAAGCGTGAGCAATACGAATACACGATTGCAGGAACTATTACCGAGATCGGTGACGGATATGTTCTGATTGACGATACCGTTCTTTGTAAAGATAAGAAGGATGGAATGGTATTCAAGGTTTTGACCGATGAATTGATTATCAGACGTTATCTTGAATGTACCAACATAAAGGTTGGTGATACCGTAGCTGTTAAATTCCAAACGGAAATCGTTTTGGGAGAGGATAACACAGTAAGCGGAGCAATCTCTATGTATAAAGGTAAGGTCACAGACGACGGCATGGCTGTTCCCGAATAACTAAATGAAAAGCTCTCGTTCCTTAATTGGAGCGAGAGCTTTACTTATATTGTGATAGATAACTTCTTTCTCATCGTTCTTCTGACACGGTTGATATGCCTTTCAAAGTCACCATTATCGATCAGCTCGGTAAGAACGTACTGCATAAAGGTTGGAACCGTGCAAGAATAGAAGCCGAGCTTTTCTTCATACGTTTTGACAAGATGTTTGGGAAGCACCATGTATCCGATACGAAGAGAGGGAGAGATCGTTTTGGAAAAGGTATTCAGATATATGACGTTATCGTTTTTCGAGAGGGCAAACAGCGTGTCCGTCGGCTTGGTAGAAACCGAGAACTCCGATTCAAAGTCATCCTCAATGATATATCGGTTTTTCTGATTTGCCCATCGAACGTATTCGTGAAGCTTTGAGGCTGTTGCGCTAACACCCGTAGGGAAGCTTCTGTACGGTGTGGTGTGAATGACACTTGCGGTCGTCTTTGAGAGTGAGACACTGTCAATACCGTCGTGCGACAGAGGAAGCAATTCATAGCCCACCTCGGATGCGTGGTAAATCTCCTCAATCTTTTTATAGGAAGGGGACTCAATCCCGTAGGTATGAGATCTTCCGAGCATCATGATGATGTGTTCATACAGGTATTCGGAGCCTGAGCCGATAATGATCTGCTCGCTATCAACCGAAATACCTCTGTTACGTGCAAGGTATTGTTTGATTGCCTCTCTTAACTCAGTGCAACCGTAGTTAGGCGACTTTTCAAGCAACAGATCACCGTGCTCCGTCAAAACCTTACGCATTGTTTTGCTTAAAACAGAGAGAGGAAAATCCGGATAGGCATGTTTTGTTTCGGTTGCAGGGTGATATTTGTGAGTTGTCTTGGCGGTTGATGCAAAGCCATCTGCCTTACGGAAGCTTACCAAGTATCCGCTCCGCTCTCTTGACTCTACGTAGCCTTCGTCAGAGAGCAGGGCATAGGCATGCTCAACCGTTACTGTGCTTATTCCAAGCTCCTCGGCAAGAGCGCGGATAGAGGGAAGCTTGCTGTCAAAACGCAGGATGTCGTTTACGATATCCTCACGTATCTGGTTATATAGCTGGAGATAGACCGGACGTTTTTCTTTATCGATTACGTACTTCATCTGTATATATAAAATTCTCCTAAACTGACTATTTTAATATGTACAGAGATATTATATAATAATAGCATCAAAATGTCAAGGAGTAATGGTCAGATGTCTCATAATCATCAAAAAAAGATTGCTGTGATCAATGATTTCTGTGGCTTCGGACGTTGCTCTATTGCGGCGTCTTTGCCGATTATTTCTGCAATGAAGATACAGTGCTGTCCGTTGCCGACGTCGATTTTTTCCAATCATACCGGATTTGAAAGCTTTTATTATACCGACTATACGGAGCATATGAATCTCTATATGGATGAATGGAAAAAGCTTGATCTTCAATTTGAGGGGATTCTTACGGGATTCCTCGGATCTCCCGAGCAGATCGGAATTGTAAAACGCTTTTTAGAGCTGTTCAAGACAGAAAATAATATAACAGTCATCGATCCGGTTATGGGGGACTACGGCAAACTTTACCCCACCTATTCACCCAATTTGGCAGAGCAAATGAACTCTCTTGTTCCGTATGCCGATATATTAACGCCGAATCTGACGGAGGCTTGTATTCTTACCGGGACCGAGTACCATCCGGATATGGATGAAGACGCGCTCTTTGTGCTGTGCAGTAAGCTTGCAGATATGGGACCAAAGAAGGTCGTCATATCCGGTCTTGAGCGTGGCGACAGTCTTGAAAACTTTGTTTTTGAAAAAGGAAAAAATGCCGAAGTTATTATGGAACATAAGGTCGGACCGTTCCGCTCCGGTACGGGAGACGTATTTTCCTCCATTATCGCTGCTGATGCGGTAAAGGGAAAGGAATTCGGCGATTCGATACGCCATGCGTCCTCTTTCATTGCAAAGGTTTTGCGTCGCACGGTGGAGCTTGATTTGCCGAAGACGGATGGCATTTGCTTTGAAGAATTCTTAACGGAGATCTAATTGGGGGAATTATGAAAAACAATAAAATCAGACTAATGTGCTTTGCCGGCATATTTACGGCAATCGTATTTGTTTTTACCGCTTATCTTCATATCCCAAGCCACACGGGTTATACCCACGTTGGCGACGGCTTTATCTATCTTGCCGCCTGCTTGCTTCCTCTGCCTTATGCTATGTTCGTAGGAGCTGCAGGAGCACTTCTTGCCGATTGCTTGACCGGCTTTGCAATCTGGGCGCCCGGCTCGGTCATTATCAAAACGGCTGCGGTCCTTGTGTTTTCGAGAAAGAGCAAAAATATAATCTGCTTGCGTAACATCCTCGCGTTGATTCCTGCTTGGGCTTTCTGTATCGGAGGATATTATCTGTATGAAGCGATGATAACCGGCAATTTCGTTGCGCCTCTTGCGGGAATTCCCGGATACATAACACAGTCTGCATTAAGCACTGCACTCTTTATCATCGGCGGTATCGCAATGGATAGATTAAACGTCAGATCAAAATTAAACGGAGGTGGCTCGTTATGATGACAATTACTTATCCCGTATATAACGGTATTTACGTAAATATGACAAATCGCTGTCCCTGTGCTTGCACATTTTGTTTGCGGCATCTCAGCGATCACGTGGAGGGATCGGATTCTCTTTGGCTCGACAGGGAACCTACTGTAAAAGAGGTTTGTGATAGCATTGATACGTGGGATCTGACCAAGTATAGCGAAATCGTTTTCTGCGGATACGGAGAGCCTACGGAGCGTCTTAACGATTTGCTTGAGGTAGCGAAGTATATCAGATCAAAAAGCGATATCAAGATCCGTATCAATACCAACGGACTTGCCGATTTGATTTGGAAGGAATCAACAGCGCCGAAACTTGAAGGTCTCGTTGATACGGTTTCCGTTAGCTTAAATGCAACCAATAAGGAAGAGTATTTGAAGGTGGTTCGCCCTAAGTTCGGTATTGAGTCTTATGATGCGATGCTGAAATTTACAAAGGAATGCACAAAGTACGTTCCCAATGTTGTTATGACGGTCGTTGACGTTGTTACCTCAAAGGAAGAGCAGGAGCTTTGCAGAACAATCTGTGAATCCGTCGGGGCAACGCTTCGTATTCGTCCTTATATTGAATCTTAAACTGAAATTTTCAAAAAAGGTATTGCAATATTTTTAAAACAGGTGTATAATATACCCATAATTAAATAAACGGGAGCTTGTAGACAGGCTGAGAGGAAGGTGTGACCTTCGACCGAGAACCTGATTTGGATAATGCCAACGTAGGGATGCCTGATACAAGACATTGGGAGAGAAAAAGATTTTTACGGAAGCTATCAAGTCGGTAGCTTCCGTTTTTTGTTTTGCTTTGGAGGTGAGAAAATGGTAAAGGTGAACGGAGAAGAGAAGGATATTGCAGGTAAGACACTTGCTGAGTATTTTGAAACGACCAAATATGATATGAAGCGCGTTGCGACCGAGATCAATGGTGAGATCGTTCCAAAAGCACAATATGCACAAACGGTTTTGAAGGACGGCGATAACGTAGAGGTTGTCAGCTTTGTGGGAGGTGGCTAAGTGATTCCGACAAAAGAAGAATGGATAAAGGCGCTCACGGAACGCCACGGCAAGGAGTTGCATAGAGCGTTTGCATCGGCTACGGTTGCAGTATGCGGTCTTGGCGGTCTTGGCTCAAATATCGCCATAGCGCTCGCAAGAGCAGGTATCGGAAAGCTGATACTGATTGACTTTGACCGTGTGGATATCACCAATCTGCACCGTCAGCAATATAAGGCTGACCAGATCGGTAGGTATAAGACCGAAGCTCTTGCGGATAACCTGCGTGAGATCGCTCCTTATATTGAGCTTGAAATGCACACAGAGCGTATCACGGAAGAAAATGCCGTAACGCTTCTGAAAGATGCCGATGTTATCTGCGAAGCCTTTGATGATGCGGAATGCAAAGCAATGATCACGAATACCGTACTTTCCGAGCTCCCCGACAAATACCTTGTTGCCGCGTCGGGAATGGCAGGCATGGGAACGACCAACAGCATAAAGACAAGAAGAATTACGAGCAGGTTCTATCTTTGTGGGGATGAAACGAGTGAGGTATCAGAGAATATCGGTCTTGTTGCTCCCCGTGTCGCACTTTGTGCGGCGCATCAGGCGCAAACTGTGCTTCGTATTTTAGCGAAACAATTTGAAGTATAAAGAAAAGAGGAAAACACAATGAACAACGACAAACTTATCATCGGCGGTCACGAATTTAACTCCCGTTTCATTCTCGGCTCGGGCAAATATTCGATGAAGCTTATCGAGGCGGCAGTAAAGGATGCAGGGGCTGAGATCATCACCTTGGCAGTACGCCGTGCCAACACCAAGGAACACGAAAACATTCTCGACTACATTCCCGAAGGAATTACGCTTCTTCCCAACACCTCGGGGGCGAGAAACGCAGAAGAAGCCGTTCGCATTGCTCGCCTTGCCCGTGAGCTTGGATGCGGTAATTTCGTAAAGATCGAGATCATGCGCGACTCCAAATATCTCCTTCCCGACAACGTGGAAACCGTCAAGGCGACCGAGATACTCGCAAACGAGGGATTTGTGGTAATGCCGTATATGTACCCCGATCTGAACACCGCACGTGACCTTGTGAACGCAGGTGCGGCAAGTGTAATGCCTTTGGCTTCTCCCATCGGCTCGAATAAAGGTCTTGCAACCAAGGAATTCATTCAGATACTCATTGACGAGATCGACCTGCCCATTATCGTGGATGCAGGTATCGGCAGACCTTCGCAGGCTTGCGAAGCCATGGAGATGGGTGCGGCGGCAATCATGGCGAACACCGCACTTGCAACCGCAGGTGACCTTCCTATGATGGCATCGGCGTTCAAGCAGGCAATCGAAGCAGGTCGTAAGGCATACCTTTCGGGACTTGGTAGAGTGCTGACCCGTGGCGCATCTGCATCCGATCCCTTAACAGGCTTCTTGCGTGATTAAGGAGAACACTATGGAAAACCAATTCTTTGTAGATTCGGAGCATCTGTCACCCGAAGCACTTGCGAAAAAACATCGTATTGAGTCTGATCCGTCGAGCAGAAAGAACCACATGGAATATCTGCCCGGTATGGAGATCATTGAGTCGGATGTGTGTTCGAAAGTAATGGCGCAAATGAACTCTTATGATTACAGCAAATATACGGCAAGAGATGTTCGTGCAGCCTTAGAGCATCCTACTTGCTCTATTGAGGATTTCAAGGCGCTTCTGTCACCTGCGGCAGAGCCGTTCCTTGAACAGATGGCAGAGAGAGCAAGGCTTGAAACAAGTAAGCATTTCGGCAATACCGTCTATCTGTTTACGCCCCTTTATATCGCAAACTATTGCGAGAACTACTGTGTATACTGCGGCTTCAACTGCTATAACCACATCAATCGAATGAAGCTCTCTATGGAGCAGATCGAAAAGGAAATGAAGGTCATTGCCGACAGCGGTATGGAGGAAATTCTGATTCTGACCGGTGAAAGCCGTGCACAGAGCAACGTTGAATACATTGGAGAAGCTTGCAAGCTGGCGAGAAAATACTTCCGTATGGTCGGTCTTGAGATCTATCCCGTCAACACCGATGAGTATAAATATCTCCACGAATGCGGCGCGGACTACGTAACCGTATTCCAAGAAACCTACGATACCGACAAATACGAGCAGCTTCACCTTCTTGGACACAAACGTGTATGGCCTTATCGATTTGATGCACAGGAAAGAGCCTTGCGCGGCGGTATGCGCGGTGTTGCGTTCTCGGCATTGCTCGGACTTTCCGATTTCCGCAAGGATGCACTTGCAAGTGCTTTGCACGTCTATTATTTGCAGAGAAAATATCCTCACGCAGAAATGTCGCTGTCCTGCCCTCGTCTTCGTCCCATCATCAACAATGACAAGATCAATCCCCTCGATGTTCACGAAAAGCAGCTCTGTCAGATCATTTGCGCCTATCGTATCTTCCTTCCGTTCGTGGGAATCACCGTATCCTCCCGTGAGAGTGCGGAATTCCGAAACGGCATCGTAAAGATCGCCGCCACCAAGGTATCCGCAGGCGTTTCTACGGGTATCGGCGACCACGAAAGCAAGTACAGTGGCAAGGAAAGTGACGAGGTTCAGGGCGACGAGCAGTTTGAAATTGACGATAACCGCAGCCTTGACAAGATGTATCGTGATATTGAGGGAGAAGGACTTCAGCCCGTGCTGAACGATTATCTCTATGTATAAGGAGCGAATATGAAAAAATTTGATACAACACTTTATTTTATAACCGACTCTACGGGATTTGACGAAGCCGAGTTCCTTCGCCGCGTAGAAGAAGCACTTGAAGGCGGTGCGACGATCTTGCAGCTCCGTGAGAAAAACAAATCCACAATGGAGTATATAGACCTTGCGGAAAAGGTTCACGATCTGACGAAAAAATACAATGTTCCGCTGATCATCGATGACCGTATCGACGTTGCTCTTGCAGTAGGAGCAGAGGGCGTCCATCTCGGAAAAGAGGATATGCCCATCGCAACCGCAAGAAGAATCCTCGGTGATGACTTCATCATCGGAGCGACCGCAAAGACCGTGCCGTGGGCGCTTGAAGCATACGAGGGTGGAGCGGATTACCTCGGTGTCGGCGCAATCTATCCGACAACCACAAAGGTAAAAACCGTTCTCACCTCCACCGAAACACTTGCAGATATTTGCAAAGCCGTTCCGATTCCCGTAAATGCCATCGGCGGTCTGAATAAAAACAACATTGATGTTCTCGCGGGCATTCCAATCGCAGGCATTTGTGTCGTTTCCGCTATTATGAAAGCAGAAAGTCCGAAAACAGCAACGATTGAGCTTAAGGCGAGAGCAAAGGAACTTGGAATCATATGATAAAGGGCGCAATATTTGACCTTGACGGAACGCTCCTTGATTCCATGTTTATCTGGGATACCATTGGAGAAGAGTATCTGCGCTCGCTCGGCAAGGAACCCCACGAGGATTTGAAGGAAACCTTTATGACGCTCACCTTGGAGGAGGCTGCCGTATATTACCGCGAGCATTACGGAGTCTCCCTTTCTGTTAAAGAAATCGTGGACGGCGTAAACGCGATGGTTGAACAAACTTATAGAACAAAGGTTACTCTCAAGCCCGGAATTGCCGAATATCTCGCTTGGCTCAAAGAAAACGGAGTTCGGATGTGCGTTGCTACGGTAACGGATCGATATCTTGTAGAAGAAACCTTAGAGCGACTTGGCGTTCATCATTATTTCTCGGAGATATTCACCTGCGCAGAGGTCGGCTTTGGAAAGGATAAACCTGTCATTTATCAGAAAGCCTTGGAGCATCTTGAAACGGCGAAAGATGAAACTTACGTCTTTGAGGATATGCTTTTTGCTCTGAATACGGCAAAGACAGACGGCTTTCCTACCGTTGGCATATATGACAGACACGAAGCACATCAGGATGAGCTGAAGGAGCTTGCGGATTATTACGTTTTGGATTTTACCGATCCCATATTAAAAACTATATAAAAAGGCAGCGGCAGACCGGGGGCACCACTCTCTGTCGCTTAAGAAAAAATAATGTTTAGGAGTAAAATTATGAAAACAGCATTATCAATCGCAGGAAGCGATTCCTGCGGAGGCGCCGGTATTCAAGCAGATATCAAAACGATGACGCTTAACGGTGTTTATGCGATGAGTGCGATTACGGCACTCACGGCGCAGAACACGACCGGCGTAAGGGGAGTACAAGAAGCAACTCCCGATTTTTTGGCACAGCAGATCGACGCGGTGTTTGAGGATATCCGTCCCGATGCCGTGAAGATCGGTATGGTAAGCTCGGCAGAGCTGATTAAAACCATTGCAGAAAGACTGAAATTTCACAAGGCGGAAAACGTTGTGGTGGATACCGTTATGGTTGCCACAAGCGGAGCAAGGCTGATCAACGAGGACGCTATCGACGTGCTCAAGAGTGAACTGATTCCGCTTGCAACCCTCGTAACCCCCAATATCCCCGAGGCAGAGGTGTTGTCGGGAATGAAGATCCAAAATAAGGACGACATGCTCGAAGCTGCAAGTATCATCAGCGAGGCGTATCACTGCGCCGTTCTTCTCAAGGGCGGTCATAGCGTGAGTGATGCCAACGACCTTTTATATGAAAAGGAAAGCTATAAGTGGTTCTGCGGTAAGCGCATTGATAACCCGAATACGCACGGCACGGGTTGTACGCTCTCGTCAGCAATTGCCGCCAATCTTGCAAAGGGATATGACCTTGAGAGCTCCGTACAAAGAGCAAAGGAGTATATCTCGGGCGCACTTGCCGCGATGCTCGACCTTGGACGTGGCTCGGGTCCTATGAACCACGCTTTTGATCTTAACAGTCATTTTGCCAAATAAATATGCTTGAAAGGAACCAATAAAAATGAGAAACTATACCACACAAATGGATGCCGCAAGACAGGGCATCATCACACCCGAAATGAAGGCGGTTGCCGCAAAGGAATACAGAACCGAGGAAGAAATCAGAGAACTTGTAGCCAAAGGTCAGGTTGCCATCTGCGCTAACAAATTACATACCTGCATCGATCCCAACGGTGTTGGCTCGATGCTCCGAACCAAGATCAACGTCAACCTCGGAGTCTCCCGCGATTGCAAGGACTATGACATCGAAATGGAAAAAGTAATGGCAGCCGTAAATATGGGAGCTGAGGCAATTATGGATCTCTCCTCCCACGGAAACACTCAGCCCTTCCGCAGAAAGCTCACAAGTGAATGTCCAGCTATGATCGGCACGGTTCCCGTATACGATAGCGTTATCCACTATCAGCGCGACCTCGCAACCCTCACTGCAAAGGACTTTATCGATGTAGTAAGACTTCACGCAGAGGACGGCGTTGATTTTGTAACGCTTCATTGCGGAATTACCCGAAAGACCATTGAGCAAATCAGGAGGCATAAGAGAAAGATGAATATCGTCTCTCGAGGCGGCTCTCTCGTGTTTGCTTGGATGTGCATGACGGGCGAGGAAAATCCCTTCTACGAGTATTACGATGAGATCCTTGATATTTGCCGTGAGTACGACGTAACGATTTCTCTCGGTGACGCCTGCCGTCCCGGTTGCCTTGCGGACGGAAGCGACGTATGTCAGATCGAGGAGCTTGTTCGTCTCGGTGAACTTACCAAGCGTGCTTGGGAAAAGGACGTACAGGTAATGGTAGAGGGACCCGGACATATGCCGATGGATCAAATTGAAGCCAATATGAAGATGCAGCAGACCATCTGCATGGGCGCACCCTTCTACGTGCTCGGTCCTATCGTTACCGATATTGCTCCCGGCTACGATCATATCACCTCTGCAATCGGCGGTGCTATTGCGGCGGCTTCGGGCGCAGCTTTCCTTTGCTACGTAACACCTGCGGAGCACCTGGCTCTTCCGAACGTTGACGACGTAAAACAGGGAATTATCGCCTCCAAGATCGCGGCTCACGCAGCAGATATTGCCAAGAAGATCCCACACGCAAGGGATATCGACGATCGCATGGGCGATGCAAGACGAGCCCTGGACTGGGAAGCACAGTGGGCGTGTGCTCTTGATCCCGAAACGGCAAAGCGTATCCGTGACGAGCGCAAGCCCGAGCATGACGATACCTGCTCGATGTGCGGTAAGTTCTGTGCAGTCAGAAGCATGAATAAGGCACTCAACAACGAAATGGTTGATATTCTGTAATGAGAAGATGCGTAATAGTAGGCGGAGCGGATATATCGAATTATGATAGAATTATCGCCCTTATAAAATCCGATGATTTCGTTATCTTCTGTGATAGCGGTCTTAAGCATATGGAAAAGCTTGCTGTAAAACCGAGCCTTATCGTTGGTGACTTCGATTCACACGAGAATCCTCATCTTGATGTTGAAACAATCGTTCTTCCTTGTGAAAAGGATGATACGGACACAGTGTTTGCCGTAAAGGAAGCAATCAAACGCGGATATAAAGAGTTTCTTTTGATAGGTGTTATCGGTGCAAGGCTTGATCATACGCTGGGAAACGTATATATTCTCGAATACTTGGTCGAGCTTGGACTCAAGGGAAAGATCGTTGATGACTATTCGGAGATGGAGCTTGTATCGCGTGAGCCTGCGTATGTTGATGATTCGTATGTATTCTTTTCACTTATCAACATAACAGGGATTGCAAGAGGTATAACTATTGAAAATGCAAAATATCCATTGAATAATGGCGAGATAACCTGTAGTTATCAGTATGGTGTGAGCAATGAAGTTTTGCCCGGCAAGAGGGCAAAAATATCAATTAAAGTTGGAAAGTTGCTTTTGATTAAGGATTATAAGCAATTATCATAACAAAACAAACCGGTCTTGTTTCAAAAAACGAGATCGGTTTTTTTGAAAATTAGTTATAATAGTGGTATAAAACATCTTGACAACGTGCCTACAATTGTAGTATAATATAGTGACTACAAGTGTAGGAGGGTTATCTATGAATTTATCTGAAAGAGAATGGACGGTACTCAATGCGCTTTGGAAAACAAATGGTGCAGAGCTTGGAGTGCTCGTCAATGAATTGTATAAAGAAACCGGGTGGAACAGAAACACGGTACATACTTATTTGACCCGTATGGAGGCAAAGGGGTTGGTGCGAATCAATAAAGAAGTTACACCATATATCTATTGTGCTATGATTGACCGTGAAAGCTGTCAGCAGAAAGAGCGACACAGCTTTTTGAACCGCGTATATAGCGGCTCTGCGGGAGATCTGATTGCGGCATTTTTGAAAGAGGAACCGATCTCGCAGGAGGAACGGGAAAAGCTTCGTAAGATCCTTGACGATATGGAGGTGTAACGATGCTTGATATTTGGAGTTTTTTGCTTCAAACACTTACCGTGTCGGGAGTAGCGGCTTTGATTTTGGTTATCAAAGCATTGTTCAAAGATAAACTGTCTCCGAAGTGGCAGTTTGCCGTTTGGAGCGTACTTGGTATCATTATGCTTCTCCCCGCGGGAATGTTTGGAAGATACACTTTGTTTCGTTGGCAGCTCATTGTAGAGATCGTCAAGTCGTGGTTTGGCGTTTTCTCGTTTACAAAAGTGTTATTTCCAATTCCGATCATTAAATCTGTTCCGCAAACTATCGCAGAATGGATATTTGCGGTTTATGTGCTTGGAATACTTGTATTTATCATCAAGTACCTAATCTCGTATTTCAAACTCAGACGTGTGCTGAAATTTGGTGATGTTCCTTGTGCTGAAAAACTTGCTCGGATTGGAGAGATTGCATCTGAGCAGGGTGTAAAGATTGGCAAAGTTATAGAGGTATCGGGACTTCCGAGCGCCTTCGTCTGCGGAGTATTTCGCCCCATCTTAGTAATCCCTGCTGAGAATGAGCTGAATGAGAAGATTATTCTTCACGAGCTGTTCCATTTGAAGAACAAGGACACCGTATGGAGCGTGGTTATCTGTTCCTTAAGATGCTTGCATTGGTGCAATCCTCTGATCGTTTATTGTGCTAACCGCGCCATAAACGATATGGAGTCACGTTGCGATCAATACGTGCTTGAAAACCTTGAAGGTGAGGAACGCAGAGAGTATGGACACATTCTTCTCTCTATGGCGAATGATCGTTTTTCTAAAACTCCCGGCAGCACTTGCATCAACAATGGTGGCAAGAATATCAGAGCACGTATTGAAAACATAGCGAGGTTCAAGAAATATCCGCAAGGAATGGGTCTTGTCTCTGTTTGCGTTATCATTCTTCTCGCATTTCCTCTTGTAATCGGTGCTCAAGCGTCCAACATTCAAGAGTTCAATGATTCGGTAAGACTTACGTTGGCATCTGCGCGAAGCGTGCCGTGTACCACTCCCGCAGGAGCATTTGATACTTACGGCAAATCAGTTATTGAGAGAAACGGATATTACCGTGCTATGTGTGCTCCCGAAGATATGCAAGCAGATATTCTGAAAGAAATGCTTGAAAAGGATGACGCAGGTATTTATCCGATATGGGATCCCGGTATTGACGAGTGGGCGAATAGGCAAAGCGGATATTATGTTTACAATCTTCAACATCTTGATGATTACACTTATGAAGGCTTGTTTGTGGTGGAACTGAATTATCCGCCCGATGGCAAAGCTGAAGAAATAAATATGATGTATCTCGCTGTTCAAAATTTGCGTGTTGAAAAGGAAAACGGAAGATGGGTAGCGATTCCTCTTGAACCATTTAGATACGTAGAAACTCGAAGTCAAACGATAAAATGGGGATGTCTTGGGCTCCCCGGCATTATGTACTCGGGGGAAACAAATGATATGAATATTTCAGTGTCATATCAAACGATTCACACGGTTGATAGTACAGTAACGCAAAATAACAACTTCTTGTTTGGTTCGAGTTCATATTATGATACTACCCCCGACCCTAATGCAGAGTTTAATTGGGCAAATAGAAGTCACTCTGTTACCTGCACATATCTTGGTAGTGAATCGGAAATGGGTGCGATTTCATATATAGGTCTTTCTATTTCACCGGTTTTTGAAGGGGATAAACGTCCTAATGATTTGATGGTTCCAAGTGGAGATTATAAAGTAACAAGTTCTTATACGGGTGAGCAGTGTGTGAGCAGAAAGCTTAATCCGGGGTGGGGACCAACTCTTACTTTGGATGGAGGCGGTGGAAGTACCGATCCAACAAAAGATGTTGAACATCCCGAATACTTTGTCGCTGATCTTTATCTCAATAATGAAAAGGTTGCAAATCTTGATCTGACTTTGCAGAAAGGAGAAGCGGAATGACAGATTATCAAAAACTATACACGGGAATCGGTAGAGCCGCGTGGGGATATTTCTTTATCTATTTCAATATCAATTTTAACACCGTAAGTATTTTGCCATCATTTATTGGTTATCTGCTTTTTCTCTCCGCTATCAATTATTTGTGCGATGAGGAACGAGAACTAAATCTGTTGAGAACATTGGTGACGATCTTGACGGTGTGGCACATTGCATCTTGGCTTGCAAGTTGGGCAGCTATTGATCTTGACGGAATGTTGCAAGTCGTAGATATAATCATCGGTGTAGTTAATATCTATTTCCATTTTCAGCTTCTCACTAACTTGGCGTCGATTGCTACCAAGTATCAATCCGCTGATGATGAGTTGGATGCCAAGCTGCTCAGATACCGCACCTTGCAGACGGTTATGCTGACCGCAGTTATCATCATTGGGTATTTAGCTAAATGGTTGCCCGAGCTTGTAACAGTGGTCTCTATCGGTATGATAATCATTTATTTGATTGTAGGCATACTTTTAATGAAAGCTTTGATTGATCTGAGACGTAGTATATCATCGGACTCGGATTCCAATAATACCGATACTGATTTAGAAACTGAAGAAATATGAAATAAGGGTGTCGCTTCGGCGGCACCCTTATTTTTCTATATTATTACTTTAAGAAATCGCTTCTAAATTCCTGCTCTCTAAAGCAGCAGCCTTGACGATTGAGTTCTGCAACCTTGATTGCAACAAGGTTAATATCAGATCGCATAGCTCTTGCGATTTGTTGAACGTCGAAACCTCGGTATATATACTCCTTTATCTCATCATCGGGGAGCATAAGCTGCGCGGCGAACAGATTGGCTTCATATTCCATACGGTTCTCACGCATTTCGAAAAGATTGAACTCTTGGAATCCACCGGCTTGTATTGCTTCTTCGCGGTGCAGAAGATGATGACCGAGCTCGTGTCCGAATACGATCTCTCGCACAACGGGATGAAGGCTATCGTTTATAAATATGACCGGCTGACGCTCGATTACCTTGTATGCACCTTTCTGTTTCTTAAAAGGGGCAGGGATTATCAGTATTCCCATTTCTTTGGCGATCCGTTCCGGGCGTCTATTTTCATAAGTGCGAAAGATCTTGTTCGCAACAGATACAGCATCTTTGACTTGTGCCATCAATATCCCCCTTTCTCTGTGGTATAAGTATAGCACACAGTATGTACCATAAAACGGACAATGAGGGTATTAGTCATTATCCTTCTTCTGATACTTCTTGGGAGTATATTTCTCTTTGTTGATCTTTTTTACTTTCCAATAAGCATCTTGAACAGCTTGCATGAATACATCTAAATCTTCTTCTGCCATTTCACCACCCGCGAAAAGGGCATTGACATCAGCAAGTACGCGTTCTGCGCCTTTTGCTCCGCGCGGACCAAATTCTGCACCGATACCTAAGATAAATTCCTCGTTTTCGGTGAGCAAGTAATTTACATCTAAATTGAGAGCATCTGCAATTTTTTGATAAGCATCTCTTGATCTTGGATGGTTGAGACCTAATTCGTAATTTTGCAGACTACGATGAGAAACCCCTATATATTTTGCAAAGTCTGCTTGGGTCATTTGCAACTTTGCTCTTTCCTTTTTCATTATATCAGCGAAAGCCATATTAACCTCCAATATCGAAATTTTTTCAAAATACGCAACTTATTTTCGTAAAACCTCTTGACAAACGCAAGTGAGTTGTGTATAATATAGACACGATACGCAACTGACTTGCGTTTATTATACACTTTATTTGCGTATTTGTCAAGAGCTTTGAGTAATTTTGTTAAAATAATTTAGGAGGGAATATGGAACGGGTGATACTGCACAGTGATATGAACAATTTCTATGCGTCCGTCGAGTGTATGTTGAACCCCGAACTGAAAGCCTATCCGATTGCAGTATGTGGCGATGTAGAAGAAAGGCACGGTATTGTCCTCGCAAAGAATTATAAGGCGAAGGCGAAAGGTGTCAGCACGGGCGAAGCCATTTGGCAAGCGAAACAAAAATGCCCCGGATTGATTATCGTTCCTCCGCATTATGATGAGTATATGAAATACTCCAAGAAGGCAAGAGCAATCTACGGTAGATATACAGACGAGATTGAACCTTTCGGGATGGATGAGTGTTGGCTTGACGTAAGCGGTAGCACCCGAGCATTTGGAAGTGGAGAGAAGATCGCAAATGAGATAAAGGAAGCTATCAAGTTTGAATTGGGGCTTACCGTCTCTGTTGGTGTATCCTACAATAAGATATTTGCAAAACTCGGCTCGGACATGAAAAAGCCTGATGCGGTTACAGTAATTACTCAAGACTCATATAGAGAACAGATATGGGGACTTCCCGCATCTGATCTGCTTGGTATTGGCAGAGCAACAACAAAGAAACTTGCTTCTTATGGTATTACAACCATAGGGCAGGTTGCGAATTGGCCCTTGGATTTCTTTGAAAGAAAACTCGGCAAATGCGGCGTTGATATATGGCGCTTTGCCAATGGACTTGACGAATCCAAAGTGACCGTTCGCAACATAGAAGCACTTGATAAGTCTTGCGGACACGGAATTACCGCACTGCAAGATCTTGAAGATTCGGTAGAAGTGTGGAAGTTTATACTTGAGCTGTCGCAGGACATAGGGCATAGACTTTTCACTTTCAATAAAAAAGCAACAGGCGTTTCGGTCTCGGTTAGAGATAACGAGCTGTTTACAAAACAGTGGCAATGTAAGATTCCTCTATCCACTCAAAGTCCGTCAGTTATTGCACGAGA
>JAGBRZ010000133.1 GCA_017632155.1 Clostridia bacterium | reverse complement strand
CGAGCTTTTGCACCGCGAACTGCAGGTTTCTATCGAGGCGGGCAGGCTTGTCGGCAGGCTTTACGATGCCATACTCAAACAATACAAGAATCCAGAGAATGAAGAGACTCTCAAAAGCCTTAACGTGCTTTGCGTGCGGCTTGTATTTTGCCTTTATGCAGAGGATGCGGGTATTTTCGGCGGACACTCGAAATTTCATAATTACATAAAGAGCCTCAGTCTGCGCGATACTCGCCGCGGGCTTATTGAGCTTTTCCACGTTCTTGACACGAAACCCGAGGAGCGCGACCCGTATCTTGACGACGACCTTGCCGCATTTCCTTACGTAAACGGCGGACTTTTCGCTAATGAGAATATTGAAATTCCCAACTTTACGCAGGAGATCATCGATCTGCTGCTTGAAAACGCCAGTGAGGGCTTTGACTGGTCGCAGATCAGCCCCACGATCTTTGGCGCGGTATTTGAAAGCACGCTGAACCCCGAAACACGCCGCAGCGGCGGTATGCATTATACCTCTATCGAAAATATTCACAAGGTGATCGATCCCCTCTTCCTTGACGAATTGAAGGAAGAGTTTGAAACGATCAAGGAACTCAAGGTCGCAAAGACCCGCAAGGACAGAGCCGAGGCATTCCGTGAGAAGCTTGCGTCGCTCACCTTCTTTGACCCCGCTTGCGGCTCGGGCAACTTCCTTACCGAAACTTATATCTCGCTTCGCAGACTTGAAAACGAGGCTTTGTCGCTCTGCTCTGATGACGGACAGATCGGAATCGACACGGGCGACATTATCAAGGTCTCCATCGGTCAGTTCTACGGAATCGAGATCAACGATTTTGCCGTGACGGTTGCAAAGACCGCGCTCTGGATCGCGGAATCTCAGATGATGAAGGCGACCGAGCAGATTCTTGCGACCTCGCTCGACTTTTTGCCGCTGAAGACTTACGATAATATATATGAAGGCAACGCGCTTCGGGTTGATTGGGAAACGGTCGTGCCGAAGGATAAACTGAATTATATTATGGGTAATCCTCCGTTTGTGGGAGCAAGATTGATGAGCAAAGAGCAAAAAGACGACTTGCTTTCTGTTTTTGGTGCAAAATGGAAGAATGCAGGTAATCTTGACTACGTTTCTTGTTGGTATAAAAAAGCAACAGACTTGATGAACGGCACAAATATACGTTCTGCTTTGGTGTCTACAAACTCTGTATCGCAAGGCGAAAGCGTTGCGATACTTTGGAAACCTCTTTTCGAAGACGGAGTGCATATTGATTTCGCTCACCGCACTTTCCGTTGGGATAGTGAAGCAAGCATCAAGGCACACGTACATTGTGTTATTATCGGCTTCAGTATCGCACCTTTTTACAAAGCAAAGGTTATTTACTCGGCGGAAAGACCAATTATCGCAAACAACATAAATGCTTATTTGATAGATGCTCCGAGCGTGTTTATTGAAAGTATAAAGAAGCCTCTTTGTAATGTTCCGCCTGTTGTTTTTGGAAATATGCCGAACGATGGTGGTTTTTTATGTGATTATTCGCAGGAAAAGCGTGATGAAATTGTAAATCAATATCCCGAATCTTCTGCCGCATTTAAACGCTTTGTTGGAGCTACTGAATTTATCAACAATAAAACGAGATGGTGCTTGTGGCTTAAGGGCGTATCTCCTAATATCATTAGATCTGTGCCGCCGATTAATCAAGCTGTTTTGTATGTTAAAGAAATGCGTGAAAATAGCACGAGAGACGCAACGAAAAAATTAGCAGATACTCCTATGCTATTTGGTGAAATTCGTCAGCCTGATACAGAGTATATTATTATACCTCGCCATTCTTCTCAAAATCGAAAATATTTACCTATGGGATTTGTTTCTCCCGATATAATTTGTGGTGACGCAAATCTATTGATGCCCGATGCATCACTGTATCATTTCGGCATTCTAACATCAAATATTCACAATGCTTGGATTCACGCTGTGTGTGGAAGAATTAAGAGCGATTTCAGATATTCTGTTAATATCGTTTATAACAACTTTCCGTGGTGTAATCCTACTGCCGAGCAGAAAAAGAAGATTGAGGAAACAGCGCAGGCTATTCTTGACGCACGCGCTCTCTATCCCGATTGCTCTTTAGCAGACCTCTACGATGAAGTTGCTATGCCGCCCGAACTCCGCAAAGCACACCAAGCCAACGACAAAGCAGTTATGCAGGCGTATGGATTTGATGTTAAGACCATGACGGAAAGTAGCTGTGTCGCGGAACTTATGAAAATGTATGAAAATATCACGAGGTAATAAAATGATAAAAATATTCGGTAAAGCAATTTGCCCCAATAGGATAGTATTGCGTGCGCATTATTGCGGGATGTCAGACAAAACATTCACCCCAAAAATAATGATTTATAAACCCGTTAACACCATTAATTACCGATTCAACTTAAAAGATTGTAAAGCGCTCGGATTAAAAACAATTATTGATTTAATTGAATATATAAAATCAATCAATACAGATATTCATCTATCTTGGATTAATGACATCAACCTATCATCGGTTTATGTTTTTAACAATGGTTACTTATTAGGAGTAAAGGAAAACAAATCACTACAAGGGTTATTCAAATATTTCAATAAAAGCACAATTTATCTCGACTATTTTTTCGTGGCGGGCGGCGCATCGCTACATTATTGGGGTTATACTTTCACAATTAATTCCAATGAACGCAATCATAAGCATCAACCTCATATTCATGTTAGTATAGATGGCATAGCAACGAGATATTCATTACTTACATATAATCGTTTTCCAAAAGACAAATACAGCAAACATCATAAAAAGGATGAAAAAAAGATCATTAAGCCTTTTATCGAAGAACACTCAAAGGAATTATTAGAATTATGGTATCATAACATGAATGGTTATAGCATACCAGTTATTGACGAGAATGGATGCCAATATTATAAAGAATCATAATTCACAAAAATATCATCAAATATCTTCAAATATTTTTTCGTTTTCTATTGACAAACAAAGAAGTTTATGATATAATGTTGATTTGGTACGGGAAAATTCTTTAATCCCGTCTCCTTGGCACAGGAGAGACCTGTGTCCTGACGTCCATAAGGAGGTAAAAATATGGATAACAAAATCACCAATGCATACGAGTGTTTGTTCATCACCGATCTCAGCAACGGTATTGAGGCTGCTGAGGCTGTTGCGAACAAGTTCGTATCCCGCGTCGAAAAGAACGGCGAAATCATCGACGTAACCACTTGGGGTAAGCGCCGTCTTGAGTACCCCATCAACGACAAGAACGAAGGCTTCTACACCATCATCACCTTCCGTGCTCCCGCTGAGTATCCTCACGAGCTTGAGAGAAGACTCAACATCGATGAGAACGTAATGCGTAGCCTTATCCTCAAGCTTGATGAAGCTGAGGCAGAAAAGGTTGCACGCCGCGCTGCTGACAAGGCAGCTGCTGCAGCTGCTGCTCCCGCTGAGGAAGTAGTTGAAGAGGCTCCCGCAGCAGAGGAAGTTGCTCCCGCTGACGCTGAGTAATCTCTTATCTGACAGCTATGGCAAATCTCAGTCTTAACAAGGTTGTTCTCTGCGGCCGACTTACAAGTGACCCGGAGCTCAAGACAACCGCTACAGGCATTTCGGTAGTTTCTTTCACCCTTGCAGTTAACCGCCCCTACCGCGCCACCGACGCTAACTCGAATCAGCCTTCCGCAGATTTCATCAGCGTTTTTGCTTGGAGACAGAGAGCTGAATTCATCGCTCGTTACTTCAAGAAGGGTTCTTCCCTTTGCGTTACCGGCTCGATCCAGACCAGAAAGTGGACTGATCAGCAGGGTCAGAACAGATATGCGACCGAAGTTGTCGTAGACGATGCTATGTTCGTCGATTCTCGAAACGAAGGTTCGGCAAGAGACAACGCTCCCGCCGCATCCTATTCCGCCGAGCCCTATGCTACGCCCGGCGCTGCAGAAAGCTTTGACATCATCAAAGACGATGATGATCTTCCTTTCTGATAATCAATTTAAAATTATAAGGAGTATTTAATTATGGATAGACAGCCTACCCAGGAGCGCGCACCTCGCGCAGCTCGTCCTGCAAACGCTAACCGTCGCCGCAGAAAGGTTTGCATCTTCTGCGAAGAAAACATCAGCTACATCGATTACAAGGATGCATCCCGCCTCCGCAAGTTCATCAGCGAGCGCGGCAAGATCCTTCCCCGCCGTGTTTCCGGCACCTGCGCTAAGCACCAGAGAGAGCTTCAGACCGCTATCAAGCGCGCTCGTCACGCAGCTCTTCTTCCCTTCGTAGATGATTGATCGAATTAACTGATCTATAAAAAACTACCGTCCGAATTCGGACGGTAGTTTTTTTCATATAAAGAATCTCTTTTTCAGTGATTCGCGCAAAGGCTTAACGATTGCAATCACGATAAGCATCATTCCGGCAAGGAAACAAGCAATGAATGGTATCAGCGACCAAAAAAGATCAAAAAGAGCATTTTCGAGAAAAGTGAGATTCATAAAGAACTGAACAAGAACGCAAAGAAAACCAATGGCTATAAACGATGCGCCCGCGATATAGAGTCTTCCTCTACGTGTATATCTGAGCAGAGTAATGACCGTGCAAACAAGAAGCGCAAGATAAACGAGGATAGGAAAAGCAAAAGTGAGGAACCACTCGCCTTCGGTGTGATAGTTTATGTAAAAGAGAAATCCGGCGAGGACCGTGCATGATATTGGGCAGAAAATAACGGGATTGGGGCGGTAAAACCATTGCGGAAGAATAAAGATTGAATAAAACAGAACAATCCCACCGGTGGGGTATCCCGACCAGGTCAAGCCGCCTCCGAAATAAAGATCGCAAAAAAGGCAAATTGCAATGGGCATTACACATAGGACCGTCAGAATGAAGAGTACTCCTTGTGGGCGCATCTTTTCGCGTCCTTTGACATATGCGGGGTACGTTGGTTCTGCTTTGTCGCGTACTATATCGGGGTGATAGACCGAAGTTCCGCAAAGGGGACATTTATTTTCGGTATCGGCAAGCTCGACACCGCATTTAACACAGTACATATAGTTCTCCTTATCTTTGATTACTTTCGACCTTGACGCGAACACCGAGAGCGCGAAGCTGTTCGTAGAACGCAAGCTCAAGCTCGGGTTTTTGAACATTGCGAACGATACTGATGTTCACCTGTCCGCCGTATGTTATCACAGCGCAGTTATAGGGCGTTTCGGGCAGAGGACCGATGATGAAATCGAATCTTTTGACGTATTCCTTCATCTCTTCGGGCAATGCAACAACGCCGAGGTTGGACATATCAAGGCAAGCTTTCTTCTCGCCGACAGCATTATACACCATTTTCATTGCTATGTTCTTGATGAAAAGAGGCATAATTCGAAGAATAAACGCCTTTTCGCTGTTGACGTTTTTGGTCATTCTTGCGGTCATTTCTTTTTTGGTAATGCCAAATCCCATTTGATGGTGGATGGATTTGCACACCTCGTCGAACGTCCAGTTACCCATTCGCGGGTCGATACCGGGGGTGATATAGAGCGAAAAATTACGCAATGTGCGGCTTCCGTAAATTTTACGAAGATCCACGGGAAGCAGTATTTTGACGGGCTTTTGTGCGCGGCGAGGGAGTTGTCTGTTCTGGATCTCAGAAATAGCGCAGATAAGTGCGGACGCAAGGAACGCAGTCACGGTAACACCGTGGCTTTTTGCTTTTGCACGAAGCTCATCCGAATTTATCATAAAGGTTGTAAGGTTGATAAACCCATCTTTTTCGGGAATTCCCGAGAGTCGATATGAATTCGGCTCCGAACGGCTTTTTGAAACGTCGCCGCTGTTTTCAAGAAAACTGTCGACAAGCTCCTCGGGAACAGGCTCTTCATCTCTGTCAAGAACGCCGTCGGTTGTGGGAATATCTATCGAGTATTTCAGTTCAAGATACTCTGCAATAAGGGATTTCAGGAATATAAGTCCGCCGTTTCCGTCCGTGAGGGCGTGATAGAACTCAACCGCAATGCGATTATTGTAAACAAGAACGCGCAGAGCGCATTTGCGGATATCCTCGATGGGCATATGCATCAGCGGCGAGTGCATTTCGTCGATGATCTCGGGGGCGCGCGAAAGCTCTTCAAGATAATACCAGAAGGTTCCTCGGCGAAGCTTTGCGGCTATTGAGGGGAAGCGGTGGATGGTCGTATCGAGCGCCAGACGGAGAGTATCGCGGTTGACGGGCTCGGAAAGTGTCGCGGAAAGGCGGAAGGTATTGTTCCAGTTTCTGCGCTTCGCGGCGGGATATATTTTGGCGGCATTATCAAGCTTCATCCACCGAAGCTTTCTCGGTGCAGGAACTGCAGCGTCGATAAAGCTTTCCATCTCAGCAAAATCGCCTTTATGCTCCTTGAGGCTGTAGATCGTGTATGCATGCCACATACCTTCGCCGACGATCATCTTGCACACTCTGCCCGCATGTACGAGCTTGCGCTCAAGAACCTGTGCATCATCGAAGAGCATTTCATCCGAGCCGACAAATATAAGTGATGGCGGCATTGCGGATACGTCCGCGAATATCGGGGATATTTCGGGATCTTGCGGATTGCCTCTTTCGCCAAGGTAAGAATCCGCAAAGAACTTGAGTCTGTTGTAGGTAAGAGCGATATCAACTTCGGCTCTCGATTTTATACTGTCACCGGTAAGAGTCAGATCGACCCACGGGGAGATAGCTATGATTCCTGCGGGGACTTCTCTGCCCTGTGACGCAAGACGAAGGCAAAGAGCATAGCAAAGCCCTCCGCCCGCGCTCTCACCACAAAGAATTATTGATTTAGGAGATATTCCGCATTCAACAAGATATTCGTATGAGCGCAAAGCATCATCGACGGCGGCGGGATAAGGAGCCTCGGGGGCGAGTCGGTATGCGGGGGCAAAAACTCGCAAGCCGAGATTCTTTGCAAGAGTGGATGCAAAGCCTATTGCAAATTCAATATTGCCGCAGGTGTAGCCTCCGCCGTGAAGGTAGAGGATGACGGTGTCGCTCTTTCGCGCTTCGGGGTGAACCCAAGCTGCCTCAAACGAGCCAAAATCCTTCCTCTCGATCTCAAGCGTGCGTCCTGCAAGGCGGCGCATAAGTGCGCCCGAGAGATCCTGAGCCTGACGAAGCTGTTCAAGCGAGTATTTTTCAATTTTTGGAAAGATCGTTTCGATCTGCTTTCTGACAAATTTCTCTGAAAACGCCATACACCCGCTCCTTAAACATAATACATATATTATACTAAAAAAAGTGCGGTCTGTCAAGTCAAACCCGACAGACCGAGAATTTTATTTAATTTTCTTTGAAATATATTCCGCAATGTTCACAGTGGGCAAGGAAATAACACAGACGGCGCAAAGAATCAAAAAGATGCTGTTTGCGACACTTGCATTATTCGCATTGCTTTGTATCGGAACTTCGGAAACGATATAGCCGTCGATAAGCGGTTCAATGCTTTCGGTGACCTCACCAAGCGGAGTTATAGTAGCAGATATGCCCGTATTTGCCGCACGAACTATGGGAAGTCCCGTTTCTATGGCACGAAGGCGGCTTTGGGCGCAATGCATATACACGGCGCGTGAATCCTCAAACCACGAATCGTTTGTGGCAACGCATATCAAATCCGCTCCGTCGGAAGCAGTGGCATAAGCAAGCTGCTCGTAGATCGAATCGAAGCATATAAGACCGCCGACCGTTATGATCTCGCCATTTATTTCTATCTCATAAAGTTCACTGCCCTCGCCCGGGATAAGGTCCTCGGATAGCATTGCTATTTCCGCAAGAGGCGGAAATACCGTCATTATGAACTTTCTCATCGGAACGTATTCACCGAAGGGAACAAGATGTCTTTTTGCATAAGAGGTTTCGGATACAGCGCCTTCCGGAGTTGTGAGGCAAAGTATGTTTTGCGGCCCTTGGGATCCGTAATCAAAACAACCGAAGAGGATATAGACGTCCAAAGCATCGGCGAGTTCGGAAACTACTGAAATATATCTGTTATCCGTTATCGCGGTTTCAGGCCAAACGATCAGCTCCGCACCGTCTTTGGAGGCGTTTTGTGTCAGGGATTCGTATTTGATATATATATCCTTGGATGAAGCATTCCATTTATCACGCGAATTGATATTTGCCTGGATCGCGGCGACTTTTACGGTAGATTTAGTTTCCCTTGGAATCGATGCAATGATTACTCCGCAAAGCAGATTCGAGATGACCAAAGCCATAGACAAAATCGCGCGGAGCTTGAATTTGCCAACAATCAATGATTGAGCGATCAAACACGATACAAGCACAATGAGGAACGTGACAAAATAAGTGCCGAAAATTGATGATGAGAGAACGGAATAAGGAACACCTTCGGTAAGTTGACCGAGTGAAAGCCTTCCCCACGGAACACCGAACCAGAACTGCGTTCTTATCCATTCGCAAAGCACGTATGCGGAAGCATAGACAAACGGAAGGAATATCGGATACTTGTTTGAAATTCGAAGTTGTGATACACAAGCGGCGATCATGCCAATCACTCCGCCAAAAATTGCGGCAAGGATCGGAAGTCCGAACACAGCGACTATAACAACACCCGCGGCGCCGAGTTTGGACATACCCGTGAATTCAAGCGGATAGAAGCTGACAAACCAATGGTAGACTATGACATTTTGCGAGTAGATCAGCCAAAACCCTCCGCCGAAAGCTTGCTTCAAGCTGCATCCCTTCTTTGATGCGCAATGCAAAGCCAAAGCGGCGGGAATGAAGACAAGCCACTCAATAGCGGCGCCAAGTAGGGTCGGGAACGCCATACACAATCCCGACAATATACCCGATAGCGTCAGATACAAAAAGATCTGATGCTTTTTTTCGGGATAAATGATAGATTTCAGCTTTTCGTTCATTTGCGGTAATCAAAATCGGTGCAGAACCAAACAGACTCGCGCGGCAAGCGGTATTCCTTGCCCGAAAGATAATCAAGAACATCTCCGCTTTGCTCAAAATCAAAGCGAAGCTTATATGAATAAAGAGCCTGATAATGATAGCCCTTCTTTTTATCGTCGCGATTTACGCCGTACTTTCCGTCGCCGAGCAATGGATGCCCGATATGCGAAAGGTGCGCGCGGATCTGATGAGTTCTGCCGGTAAAAAGCTCAACTTCAAGAAGGCTTGCGCCGTTTTTACTTGATTGAACGCGGTAACCGGTGATTATTTCACGGTAACCGGGCTTTGGCGTATCTGAAACGTCAACCGTGTTAGTTTTTTCATTCTTCTTGAGATAACCCTTCAGCACGTCTGCCTTCTTGGGCATAGTTCCGTGTACAGCACAAAGATAAAACTTGCTCACCTGACCCGATTTGATTCGGTAATTCATATCGCGAAGAGCCGCGGCGTTCTTGGCGGCGATAACTATACCGCCCGTGTTGCGGTCGATGCGATTGCAAAGAGCCGGTGCAAATGATTGCTCCGCGCGGGGATCATACTCGCCCTTGCGGTAAAGATAGCTTTGCAGATGCATAAGAAGGGTGTTATCCCTTCCCTCGTCGTCTTCGTGGACAAGGACACCGGGGCGCTTGTTCATCAGAATGATGTTTTCGTCCTCATAAACGACGTCAAGCTTGGGCTCGATTCTTGCGATAGCACCTACATCCTGCTCTGGCGAATCAAAAAACTCGTCACGGATGAAAAGTTGAAGCTCGTCGCCCTCGGTAAGCATCACATCCGGTTCGGTACGCGCGCGGTTGAGCTTGATCTTTTTTGTTCTGATAAATTTATACATAAGCGACTTCGGGAGTCCCTTGACTGCCTTCCCGAGGAATTTGTCAAGGCGCTGACCCGCGTCGTTCTTTTCAATTTTAATAATTCTCATAATTTAGAAATCGGGGCTGAATCTGTCAGCCCCATTTTTGATTTATTTAGTTCCGAAAATTCTATCGCCCGCGTCACCAAGTCCGGGAACGATGTATGCGTGGTCGTTGAGCTTTTCATCAAGCGCAGCAACGTAGATATCAACATCGGGATGGTCAGCCTGAACCTTTGCAACTCCCTCGGGAGCGGCAACAAGAGCCATGAACTTGATCTGCTTGCATCCGTACTTTTGCTTGAGGATGGTAAGCGCATCGCAAGCCGATCCGCCTGTTGCGAGCATCGGGTCAACAAGAATAACGATTCTTTCATCGATATCGGGCGGCATCTTGCAATAATATTCAACGGGAAGATGAGTTTCGGGGTCACGGTAAAGACCGATATGTCCAACCTTGGCAACGGGAACAAGGCGCTGAAGTCCGTCTACCATTCCAAGACCTGCGCGAAGGATGGGCACGATAGCAAGCTTTTTGCCGGCAATTTTCTTTGCCGTCATCTTGCAGATGGGGGTTTCGATCTCAACGTCCTCAAGAGGAAGATCGCGGGTCAGCTCATAGCCCATAAGCATTGCGATCTCGTCAAGAAGCTCACGGAAATCCTTGGAACCCGTTCTCTTGTTTCTCATAATGGACAGCTTGTGTGTAATAAGGGGGTGGTCAACGATATGCAGTATGCTCATTTGTACTCTCCTCTTCTTTACGATTGTAATTTTTGTTACCTCTATTATACTCCCAAATCGCAAAATTTGCAAGACAATTTTTGAAGTTTTTCGCGCATTTTGCAATATTTTTTCAAAAATCAAGAATATTTACACTTGGGATATTTACTTTTGGGCGATGAGGTGATAAAATAATATAAATAATATTATTAAAAGAGGAGGCGACGCTCGTGCAAAAGAAAATTGGAATCATAACTCTCGGCTGCAAGGTCAATCAGTACGAGAGTGAGGCATTTGCCGAAGAGCTTCGCAAAAGAGGATATTTGACAGCCAATGGCGTTGAGGATTGCGACGGATATATTGTTAACACCTGCACGGTAACCGCAGAGGCGGACAGAAAATCGCGCCAGATGATTCGCCGCGCTGCAAGAGCCAAAGAGGGCGTGCCTGTTGTTGTCACGGGTTGCACAGCCGAATACTCGGCAAAAGAGCTTTCCGAGATCGACGGTGTAATTGCCGTATGCGGAAACGCCAAGAAGCTTGAATGCATTGATATTCTTGATAATTATTTCAAGGGAACAGATAATGAATACCCCGTTGTAAGCTTACCGCCGATAGAAGAAGCGCAGTTCGAGAGAATGTCGCTGAACGCTTTTCCCCGAACCCGCGTTTATATCAAGATCGAGGATGGATGCGAGAACAAATGCGCTTATTGCGCCATCCCGAAAGCACGCGGAAACGTGCGCTCAAAAGCTCCCGAGGATATTTTGCGCGAGGTCAAGGGATTTATCGATGCGGGATGCCGCGAGATCGTTCTTACGGGCATTGAAACCGCCTCGTATGGCAAAGACATTGACGGAATTGATCTTGGCAGACTCTTGCGACTCGTTGATGCTATTGCGGGAGATTGTAAGATAAGACTCGGCTCTCTCGATCCATCTCTTTTCAAGGAAAAGTTTGTAAATGAGATCAAGGATCTTGCATCGATTGCTCCGCATTTTCATATTTCCTTGCAAAGCGGATCATCTAAAGTCCTTGCCCTTATGCGCAGAAAATACAATGCCGACATGGCACGTGAGGCGATGGATAGACTTCGCGCCGCCATTCCGAACGTGATGTTCACGACAGATATTATCGTCGGATTCCCCGGCGAGGGTGAGGAAGAATTCGAACAGACGGTTGAATTCGTTAAGGAAGCAAGATTCTTATCCGCACACATCTTCCCCTATTCGGAACGCGAGGGAACGCCCGCTTCGCAAATGGAAGGTAAGCTTCCCGTTGAAATTCGTCGCGAGCGCGCGGCAAAGCTTATTGAAATTCAAAAAGAGATCACCGAATCTCTGCTTGCCGAAGAGATCGCGCGCGAACCCGAACGTACAGTTCTTTTCGAAACCTATTCAAACGGCGTCGCACACGGACATACCGACTCGTTCCTTGAGGTCAGCGCTCCCGCGCCCTATGATCTTCACGGTGAACGTGTAAAGGTAAATCTGAGGGGATGCGAAAGCGGTATCTGCTTCGGTGAAATAGCCAAAGCTGATCTTCCCGCAGCAAAACCTATGCGAAAGCAGGGGCTTGTTTCGGGATTCAGAACCTGCGCGGCGGAGTATCTTGCAAGAATTGACCGCGATCTTGATCTCGGACTCTCGGAATCACAGCTTGCAGCACTTCAGGCACTCTACGTTTCCCAAAGAAAGGATCCGACTGTTGCAGAGTTATATTTTATGGCGACAGCGCTCAAAAAGAATGTTGCGAGTGCTTCGTTTGACAGATTTATAGATAAAGTCACCGACATCACCGACGATGCGCGCGAGCTTCTTGCGGATATTACAAGAAGATATGCACGTGAGGCAGGAATCGGAGATAAATCACCGTCGATCATCTCTCTCGCGGAATATACAGCCACGGGTAAGATCTGCCGCGATGCGTGCGGTATAGACATTTCACTTTCTGCCCTTCCCGAATACATCGCGCCTTACAGCGGCAACAGCAGAGTTGTGATTTCAAATGATTTCACCCTCACGCTCTCAGCGGGAAAACCGATCTCGGGTAAAAAGATCGGAAATATCGGCGTAATTCTTGCCCCCCGCAAGGAAGATGACGCTTATGAATTCTTCTATAAAACTCAACAGATATGCCGCAGATTCCTAAAGGAATATCCCGACGTATACGTCACTTCTGCAGGGCCGAACGGTTTGCTTGATGATCTTTCGGTAATTGATGGGGGACTTTTGATCGACACATCTCTGCTCCCCGATCCCTCGAGATTTGCAGACGACGTATTCCTTCCCAAGTCACCCGCTCTCATTATTTTTGCTGATAAGGAAAGACTTCCCGCACTTTGGAAGATCGCGTCGGAATACGGCATAACGCCCTCGGCTCCCATTGCAAAGGCTAAAAGCGGCCTTACCGTGAAAGCGGCGGAGGGCGACGTTAAGATCGACAGAGTTATTCTCAAAAAGCTCGAGGTTTCTCTTCCCATTGAAATCGAATACGATGCCGATGCCTTCGTTGAGAAAAAAGAAAGTGGCATTGGGGCAATCGAGATTGGCGATGCGCCATTCAGCGTTTGTGAAAGATACGTTGGCAGCGAGCATCTTTACGAGGATCTTGCAGATGCGATGGCGGACAAAAATGCGGTTTATGCTATTGCGGGAATAATCGATCCGGACGATCCTGCTATCATCTCCGCACTTTTGACACTGGATGCTTTCAGAAGGAACGAGGCAGTAAATATCGCAAACGCGCGCTTCTTTATGGGTAAAAAGACGGCAATTTGCGTTTATAAAGTCGCAGAGAAAAAATAATTCGCAAAAATCTTTGATTTTTCAAAAAAATATTTCAAAAACACTTGCTTTTTTTAGACTGTTGTGGTATAATATCGGGTGTTGTATGTAATTTGGCTTAATTGTCCTAAGGAGGTGCTTATAATGGCAAAATGCAGTGTATGCGGCAAGGGCGTTGTCTTTGGTCATCAGGTTTCTCACTCTAACCGCAAGACCAACAGAGCTTGGAAGCCTAATATCCGTAAGGTAAAGGTTAGCGTTGACGGAACAGTTAAGACCGTTCCCATGTGTGCTCGTTGTCTCCGCACTATGAAAAAGGCTGAGAATGCCTAATTTCAATTAATGAAAAACAGCCCATGCGGCTGTTTTTCTGTTTATTGGTGAAAAATGATATGTGTTTGCGATTACAGAACTCCCGTGGGCGTTCTTGATTCATTAAAAAAGAAATTTGAAATCATACAGCTTCCGCCCGATCCATCTCTTCCCGAGGCGGTCAATGGTCACAGCGATCTTTTGATATTCAAATTCGATAATAAACTTGTTACAAGAAAAAGCTATTATCCGACAGCCAAGGATAAAATTGATTTTATTTGCCGAAAGAGCGGTTGTGAACTTATTCTTTCGGACGCTGAGGCGGATGACAAATACCCCAATGATTGCGGACTTTGCGCGGCGGTTTCGGGCAGGAATATAATCTGCAGAAAGATATCCGCAGACGCAGAGATTCTTCGTTTGGCAAATGATTTTGGGTACAATATACTTAACGTTCCGCAAGGATACTCGAAATGCTCCTGCGCTGTTCTTGCAGACGGTGCGATCGTCACATCCGACAGAGGAATTGCCACCGTAACGGTTAAAAACGGCATCGACACGCTTCTTATATCCGAGGGAAATGTCGACCTCCCCGGCTATTCTTACGGATTCTTAGGCGGCGCGAGCGGACTTTGCGGGAACATACTGTATTTCTGCGGAGATCTTAAATCTCACCCCGATCACGAGGCTATTGAGGAATTTGCGAGAAAACATAATACGGAATGTATTTCGCTTTCCGACGAAAAGCTTTATGATGTTGGGAGTTTAATATTCATTTAAAAGAGGCAAGCGTCGCTTGCCTCTTTGTTATTATTCATAGATTATTCTTCCGTCTTTTCTGGGCTTGGGCGCGGGATAATCGCCGGCGCGGTAGCCGAGGATGCAGTTGCCTACACCGATGTAATTATCGCCGAGGCCCCATTTTGCTTTGAGGGCTTTGCCTTCTTCGGTCTCGAACATCTCGCGGGCACGGTGGATCCAGCAGGAGTCAACGCCGAGGCTGTATGCGGCGAGCATCATATTGCCAATGACGAGGCTTCCATCCTCAACGTAGGTAAAGCGATCACTGTCAGAGAGAACTACAACGATGGTGGGCGCGCCGTAAAAAGGGTCGGCATCGGGATTGCCGAGTATCTCGGCATTGAGGCGGCGGAGAGTTTCGCGGGTCTCGGGGTCTGAGACGGCTACCATCACGGGTGCTTGCCACGCCTTGCCGTTTGCCGCCCAGCTGCCCGCCTTGAGTATTTCATCGAGTAGCTCGGCGGGGACGGGTTTATCTGTATATTTCTTTACGCTTCTTCTTTCGTAAATTGCGTTTAAAACTTCGTTCATTATGCATTTCCTCCGTTTTTTCTTTATTGTATCATATTTTGGGCGGTAATGCAAGAGTTTTTCTTGACAATTCTCTTCTTCGGTGATATAATGTTTTCGAGGTGATGACTATGAGAAAAGCAATTTTTGTCGGAAATTCATTTATTTACTACGGCGGATGCGTTTACACGGGCAAGACCTGGAGAATTGATGAAACGAGCGCCATTGATTACGCAAGAAGGCAGAACGATCGGGCGTATTTTTATCAGATCTGCAAGCAGTACGGCGTTGATATGAGCGTGACTGATGCGACTCACGGCGGACGTATTCTTGCCGAGTTTACCGAAGCGGGTGACGGCAAGGATTATCCTACCGCGGGAATTGATCTGCTCGGCGGATACGATCTTTCGTCCTACACCGACGTATTTATTTCCGAGGCGGGACGAAACAATAAGAATTTTATCCGCGATATTGAAGCGGTTATGAGCCGTTTTTCGCCCGATGCGAATTTCTATTATCTTATTCACAATTACACAGCTTCACAGAAGCACGACGAAATTTTATCCGCCCTTCCCTACCTTCGCGATAAGGGTGTTAAGATCATCCCCTGGGGACAGCTTGTTTATGACATTTGGGTCGGGGATACGGAGATCGTTGATGCTGAATGTAAGTACAACAAGAATTCATTCATCGTCAATCAGAGTGAGCGCGACGGTTTTCACGAGAATCCGCTTTGCGGATATATCTGCGCGCAGATGTGCTTCAGCGCGATGACGGGTGTGAGCGCTGCGGGCACCGATCTTTCATTCTGCCGAGAGGTTATCGATTTCGATAAATACATTTCGGATCACTATGGATTTGAAGGTTCGACTACGAATTTCCCCGAAATTCTTGCAAGCCGCGATATGGAACAGATCAAAAAATACTGCGACGAATATATTAAACGATTTAATTAAAAATAACGGCTGTTGCGCGCAACAGCCGTTATTTTTATGATATATCGCTTCCGCTGAAGGAATATGGCAGAAGCATTGAAAGCGGATAGATATTGGGTCTGCGTGCGTTGCCGGTGATGACGAGGAGATCACCATTGGGGCTGAATTCAGCCATAAACTGACGGCAGATACCGCAGGGCAGACATTCTTCGATAGATTCGTTTATACCGCCGCAGATTGCAATTGCGGAAAATTCGCGCTCACCGGCGACAATGGCGGTAGTGAAAGCGTTTCTCTCGGCGCAGATCGTTCCACCATAGGATGCATTTTCGACGTTACAACCGAGGAAGATATTGCCCGACTTGCACAGCAGAGCGGCGCCTACTTTGAAATGCGAATAGGGAACGTATGCGTTCTCGCGCGCTTTTTCGGCGAGTGTGAGGAGTTCCGCCACCGTTGGCTCTTTACTCTCACAGATAAGTCCCGCAACGCCGGGAGCTTCGTAGACGGTCTCTGAGCCAAGCAGAGCGCAGACTGTTGCCGCAACGGTGTCAAATCCATCGATAGTGCCAAGCTCGATGGGAGTAATACGCTTTCCCGCAACTATCATAGGAACGTATTCGCGGGTATGATCGGTAGTTTTGTTATAAGCGGGATCACAGCCGTGATCTGCGGTGATAATGAGAATATCATCCTCACGCATCTCGGGAAGGAAATTGCCGAGCCATTCGTCGAATTCGGAAATAGCCGCCGCATAGCCATCAACATCGCGTCTGTGACCGAACTTTGAATCGAAATCAACAAGATTGGTAAAGCAAAGTCCGCGGAAATCGCGTTTTGCGATCTCGCTTGTTTTCAAAAGACCGTCGGCGTTGCTTTCGCTGTAAGTGTACTCGGTAAGTCCGCGGCCTGCGAAAATATCGTTGATCTTTCCGACGCCGATAACGTCAAAGCCATCTGACTTGAGGGAGTCAAGCATTGAATCCTCTGTCGGTTCAAGTGAGAAATCGTGGCGGCGCGAGGTGCGTGAGAAATTGCCGATCTCACCTTCAAAAGGACGCGCGATGACTCTTCCGACTGCGTGATCACCGACGAGGATCTTTCTTGCGATTCTGCAATATTCATAAAGCTGCTCGGGCGGGACGAGGGATTCGTGCGCCGCGATCTGGAAAACGCTATCGGAGGAGGTGTAGACGATAAGATCGCCTGTTTTCAGATGTTCCTCACCGTAATCAACGAGGACCTGAGTTCCCGAATAGGGCAGGTTACAGATAACACCTCTGCCTGTTGCCTTTTTGAAAGCATCAATGACCTCGTTCGGGAATCCGCTTGGATAGGTTGGAAGCGGCTTTTCGGATATTATTCCCGCCATTTCCCAATGTCCGATGGTTGTGTCCTTGCCATTGGAAAGCTCGCGCAAGCGGGCAACTGCGCCCGAAATGTTGCTTACTGCCTCTGTGGGGGCTTTTTCTTTTTGGCCTTCTATTGCCAAAAGTCCGAGTTTTGTGAGATTTGGTGCGTTGAATTTCTTCGATTTCACAACGGCGCCGAGGGTGTCTGCGCCCGCATCGCCAAAGGCTTCGGCATCGGGTGCTTCTCCGATTCCAAAGCTATCAAGAACGATGAGAAATACGCGTTTGATATTTTCCTTCATTTTTGCCTCAATTCATTGCCACGGCAACTTCGAGGGCAACTTCCATCATCTGTGTGAAGGAATTCTGTCTTTCCTCTGCCGTTGTGAGTTCTCCCGTAAGAAGGTGGTCGGAGATCGTGCAGATTGCAAGAGCATTCTTGCCTGCGCGGGCGGCGTTCATATAAAGCGCTGCGGCTTCCATTTCGACAGCAAGACAGCCAAGCTTCATCCACTTGCCCGCATCGGTAGAATCATCGCAATAAAAGGTATCTGAGGAATAAAGATTTCCGACGTGATATCTCGCGCCCTTCTCTTCACAAGCCTTTACAGCCTCCTTCAGGAGATCGTAGCTCGAAATTGCGGAATAATTGCCCGAAAGGCAGAACTGAGAGGCATAATTGGAGTTAGTGCAAGCGCCCTGACCGATAACGATGTCGCGCACACGGAGCTTTTCCTGCATTGCGCCCGCAGAGCCGACGCGGATGATATTCTCCACGCCAAAGAAATTATAAAGCTCATAGCTGTAAATACCGATTGAGGGCATACCCATACCCGATGCCATTACCGATACGGGAACGCCCTTATAGGTTCCGGTGTATCCCTGAACACCGCGGACATTATTTACAAGGCGTGCGTTTTCAAGGAAGTTTTCGGCTATGAATTTTGAACGCAGAGGGTCGCCGGGCATAAGGACGGTTTTTGCGAAATCCTCGGGGGTAGCGTTGATATGTGGGGTAGGATAAGGTTTATTCATTATAACATTCCTCCTGTGGTGGGATATAGTATTCCAAATTATTCTCTGTGACCTCATCGGTCAGTGGGGCAGATGTTACCGCTTCGTTGCTCCCGTGTTCATACGAGGGCAAAAGTATGCCGTTTTGCTCAAAAAGAAGCACAACAGTTATAAGTGCTAACACTGACAAAATAAGCAAAGCTGCAAGCGGTATTCCGAGCCTTCTTAAAAGATACATTATTTTCTCCCAATTATTTTATATATTTAGTATATCATAAAGGCAAGTTTTTTTCAAGTTTTTTTGAAAAAATTCTAAAAATTCGCATCATCGCGTGCTTCGACACTATTCACGAAAGATCGGTGGTAAAATAAAATCAAAAAACGAAAGGAAAAAGGTATGATTAAAAGCAACTGTAAATACCGCTTTACCGCCACGGCAGAGGGGCTTGTGGTCAGCGTTTCGGGCGAGATCGACCATCATTCCGCGCTTTCAATGCGCCGTGACGTTGACAATATCATCTGGAACAGAACCCCGACGCATCTTATCCTTGATATGTCCGAGGTTGACTTCATGGACAGCTCGGGACTCGGATTCATTATGGGTCGGTACGCTCTTATGCGCGAGATTGGAGGCAGCATTTCTTTGCGCGATCCATCCCTCGTTGTAATGAAAATGCTGACTATGACGGGATTTGACAAAAAGGTTCGAATCAGCAATACTGCAAAATTATAAGGAGTACAAAATGAAAGATAAAAAACACGGAGGAAGACCTCGTCTTGCGCCGATTTGCAATGAAATGAAGCTCGACTTCCCCTCCCACTCGAAAAATGAATCCTTTGCGCGCGCAGCGGCAGGAGCTTTTATCGCCTCGCTTGATCCGACTGCAACCGAATTATCCGATATTAAATGCGCGCTTTCAGAGGCTGTGACTAACTGTACGGTTCACGCTTACCCCGATTGCATTGGCATCATCCGTCTTCAAATCAAGCTTCGGACGGACGGCACGGTCATAATATCGGTAAAGGACAGCGGTGTTGGCATTCCCGACATAAAAAAGGCGCGCGAGCCTCTCTACACAACAGATGCGGCAGGCGAGCGGAGCGGAATGGGCTTTACCGTTATGGAGTCCTTCTGCGACAGCATCAAGGTCACCTCGAAGACGGGCAAAGGCACAACTGTGACAATGACGCGTAAGCTTGCGGGGAAAAGTGCCCTCTGATTACATATTATTTCGGGGGATGACCTAATGAATTCATATTCAAGCGAAAGCAACAGACAACTGATCGAGCTCGCACAAAACGGCACGGGCGCAGAGCGGGAAAGCGCAACGGAAAAGCTGATTTGCGACAATATGGGGCTTGTGCGCCATATTGCGCTAAAATTCTGCGGGCGTGGATGCGAATACGAGGATCTCGTTCAGATCGGCACGATCGGTATGCTCAAGGCTATCAGATCATTTGATCTTGAGCGCGGAACCGCATTTTCTACTTATGCCGTACCATTGATACTCGGCGAGATACGGAGACACCTGCGCGATGACGGACCGATCAAGGTTGGAAGATCGATCAAAAAGCTCGGGGCAGAGCTTGTCCGCGAACAGACACGGATAATTACCGAAACGGGAAAAGAACCGCATCTTTCCGAACTTGCGGAAAGATGCGGTGTTTCACCCGAGGAAGCTGCGGCGGCACTCGACGCTATCAGCCCCGTTGCTTCTCTTTCGGACAGTCAGGGAGAGGACGGTGAGGGGCTTTGCCTTTACGACCGAATTCCAGACGGTGACGGTCTTCTTGACATTGAGCACGCGCGCGACAGAATTGCGCTTGGGCAGGCTATAAGACTTCTGCCCCCTGAATGGAGGCAGATAATAGTTTTGCGTTATTTTAAGGATCTGACACAGCAAAAGACCGCAGAAATGCTTGGTCTTACACAGGTCAAGGTTTCACGCGAGGAAAAGAAGATCGTTGAATTTCTTCGCGCCGAGCTGACGAAATGATCTTATTCGATATAGAAGGAAAGGACGTTGCAATCCTCATCTGCTATATACTGAAACGATTCTATGCTTTCAAAGCCGGCAAGCTTAAATATCATATTATTTTCAACAAGTTCTTCAACTGCATCCGCCATAACCTTTGCATCATAGCACTTAAAGGCGAATACACCCTCTCCGTTATATTTCTTTGCGAGCTTGGTAACTGCGGCAAAGCTGTAATAATCGAGAAGCATTTCTTCCCTGACGAAATAATTATACTCGGTCGCGTTTGCCTCGGGATAAACCAAGCCTTCGTCTACCTTGTGAGTTTTAAATATTTCTTCATCGGTCAATCCGAAATAATTATATCTTACCTCTGCAGGGTCACCGTCAAGATCATCCCAAGTCAGATCAAAATGATAACAGCCATCTCCAATCTGCACAAGATTCCAAGCGTGAGCCCCTCCGTCAGCAAATCCCGAAACGAACGAAGATTCAAATCCGAGCTCGTGCATTACCAAATTGAAAGCCTGAGCGTAACCCGCGCACATAACTTTTCCGTGAACAAGTGCTCCGTATGCAGAGCTGACCATTGCGGCGGTTTGCGCACTGATATAGTCACCCATTTGGTAAGCAAAGTAATCATATGAGTTTGACTCGATAATATAGTCGTGCACGAACTTTACTTTCTGATAATCATCCTCAAAGGCGTTTGCTTCAAGAACAATTGCATCGAGTGCAGTTTGAAGCTCCGCTTTTGCTTTTTCAAGATCGTGATCCTTCCAATAATCGTAGACGCCGAAGGTAATGGTTATATGACCCTTATCGCTGTTGCTTGCCCTTACCGTTTCATACTCAACGTATCCGTCAAGCCAAAAGAATTCGGGGCAATCGTTTATAAACTGAATAAGCGTTGATCGGTAAGCAGCCGCAAAGCTGCCAATATCTATACCGATCAGTTTGAACGAGCTTTCATTTGAACTCAAAGTTGTGTATGCAGCGTCATAAAGCTTTTTTTCAACCTCATCCAAGGAAAGATAATAATTGCTCTTTCTTTCGGGTTCTTTGAATTCCGCACTCTTACCCGCGATTCTGAGACTGCTGAGCATACCTCCTTCAATTTGAGTCAAAGGCTCGTTCACCTCAGCTTCGCTGAGATCGCAACTTATAAAAGAGAATATAGAAAAGATCGCCAAGAGCCACCAAACAGCGGCTCTTGCTGTTTTTTTACTGAACATCTTAACTCCTTGTCTTACTTTGCCGTACCAAGCGCTTCTTCGGTGCAATCGCGCAGAGTGATTTTATCTATTGTCATTTTTCTTTCATCACTACCCTCGGTAACTACGACAAGCGAGGTGGTAGGCTGCATAGAGATATCAAATTTGGTATATACCATTCCATATACGGAAACATATTCATATTCCTCGCGCCACTTTGCTCCCGTTTCGGGATCATAACAGAGCGGAATATGCGCACCTCTGATAAAAATCGGAGTATGGGAAACTCGATTTGCAGTATTGGCAAAGAAATAAATATCCTTGCCGCCAACGCGCTTGTGAATATGGTTAAACATACCGCCGTCGGGAAGATGCTTGAGCAGTCCAAGACGGGTGTATTCATTAAAGCTTGCGTTAAGAGCACCCGTTGTTTCGTATTTGGGCATCTGGGGTGCAAAAACATCAAATCCGATCTTAAAGGCGGATAGTGCACGGCGCACGTCAAGGCTGTTGACCATACTGACGCCGTCAATTCCCGTCTTTGAAAAGTAAAGGAAGAAGGATTTTCCGCCCGCGGGGGATGTGTTTGTGCAATACTCTTTGATAACAGAAGGATCAAGCGCATCCTTGCCGAAAATATATTCGGATATCTCCCTAATCTCTTTATCGTTCTTATCGGGATCAGAGGGATCGAATTCAAATGCCTTTGTGGGAAGGACACCGGTTGCGATAATTCTTCCGCCAGCGTTGAAATAATCGCGCAGAACGCGCATACAAGCAAGCGATGCAACTCTTTGCGCGGGAAGCACGACCACACGGAATCCGCTTGAATCATTCATATCAGCAAGGAAAAGTCGATCGTTTTCAGGCTTTGCGCTTCTTGCAACAGCATCCGGGTGCAGAAGAGTTACATCGTGACCCGCGCAAAGGCAAATGCTGTTGATTACGGACATATAATCTGCATCCGAGGGGGTATCCGAATACTCAAAACCTTCAATATCCGCGCTATACATATTAACACAGGAATGAAGATAATAGATCGGATAAATGACTGCTATGTCTGAAACTTGTCGTCCGCCCTTGAGGCATGTGCGCATAGCTGCGGTAAAGCGCAACAGCCTTGCGGTCTGCTCGTGATTTGCCGCGGTGGGGGTGGGCAAGTGGAGTGCGGGAAGGTTGGCGCCTCTTGCGAATGCGTGCGCCGCGTCGCGCATCATTATATCAAAATTATTTCCCTTGTAATTTTTATAAAGCTCAACAAATATATCGTTCTTTGCAAGGCCGAATGCTGCGCCCGCCGCAAGCTTGACAGAATTAATACCGTAAAGATATCCGCGGTCAAGAACCGCTCCGGGTGTTGCGGTATTATTGAGCATCGCATCACCCATAATCGGTGAGCATTGCGTAGACTTCGATTCCGAAAGAGTGCCTATCAAAGAAAGCCCCCAATCCTTTGCAAAACTTTCTGCAGCCGCAATATATCCATCGCGTAGCATACGCGCGCGGCAATCCGAGAAGAGAGCCTTGAATCGTGGAGCGTCCTTGCTGGTCGGTGTGAAGAGGTGCGGATAATATGGTGCGGGATCGAAACCGTAACGAGCCTCAAATACCTCGTTGAAATCATCGCTCCAATCATGGCGGTTGATTGCCTTGAATGCAAGCCCCGAATAGTAAAGATGCGTTATTGTGGTTCCCATATAACCATCAAAAACTTCGGCAAAAATCCTGTAAGCGGCATTGATATAAGCATCCGACGATGCGCGCGAAAGGATGTTCGGGCGGTTGCCGTCATTATCGGGCAGAGAAACATACTGCACGATGCGCCAGTTCCCGCGCGGACATTTATAAACGACGCGGTCATCATCTATATATTCGCGAAGATCGATTGCCTCGTCGCGCTCCTCATTGTAAGCAACGACGGAGAGAAGCTTGCCGGGGAATATCTGCCAATTTACAGACTCGTCCTGCTTGCAATAGTGGGTGTGACGGACGAGTTTACGGGAGCGGATAGTATCCTCCCATATCGCGTCCTCGGCGAGAACTACGGTCTGTTCTATACAATCCGCGAGAGTGAACGCCACGGGGAGTCCGTATTCCGCAGATGCGGGAAGAAGCCTTGAATAGAAGATTTTGAGCTGTTCCGTTTTTTCCTCGGGGGACATTTCTTTGGAAATTATCGGCAACGGAATAAAGCCTCCTACACCTGCGGCGGCGGAAAGCCTTACTTGCTCTCTGACCTCTTCTCTGCTCTGTCCCGAATCGCGCCAGAACACAAAGGGGCGGTATTTTTCTATTGTGCTCGGATTGCCGTTTTCACCGTACATTTCGTCACCTCGGAATAGTTTTCTATGTTAATTATATCACAATTATATCACAAAGCCGAAGGAAAGTAAATATTTCTCTTGCAGATTTTATTTTTTTATGATATAATTCATATAGAAAAACACCGAGGTGCATTATGAACAAAAGAGTTTTGATAAGCGGCGGCGCGCGCGGAATCGGCGCGGCGACGGTTAAATATTTTACAGATAGGGGCGATCTTGTTGCCTTTATATATCACAGAGCCGACGAGAAAGCCCGTGAGGTTGCGAATCTCACCGGCGCCTTCCCGATCAAAGCAGACGTTTCGGACGCGCAGAGCGCAAAATCGGCGTTCTTGGAGGCTGCAAATCATCTTGGCGGCATTGACGTGCTGATAAATTGCGCGGGGATTGCTGAATTTTCGCTCTTTACCGATATTTCGGATGAGGCTTGGCGCCGTATGATTGATACCAATCTTTCCTCGGCTTTTACCCTCTCGCGTGAGGCTGCTAAGATTATGGTATCGCAGAAGGGTGGTAAGATCATCAACGTTGGCTCGGTTTGGGGACGTATGGGCGCATCCTGTGAGGTTCATTATTCGGCATCAAAAGCCGGACTGCGTGGTCTGACGCAGGCACTTGCAAAGGAACTTGGTCCTTCTGGCATCACCGTCAACTGCGTTGAACCCGGAGTTATTGAAACGGATATGAATTCAATGCTTGACGAGGCGGCTATGAAGGAGCTTGCAGATGCGACGCCTCTTTGCAGAATCGGAAAAGCGGAGGAAGTTGCCGCTGTTATCGGATTTTTGGCTTCGGACGATGCCTCGTTTATCACCGGTGCTTGCATTCCCGTTGACGGTGGATTTCCGGTATAATCAGGAGTTTGACAATGCTGACACGAGCAGATATTCATACATTTTTGAAACGGATCGGAATTAAGCCCGACGATACCGTTTTGATTCACACCTCAATGCGCTCTCTCGGCGAGGTTGAGGGCGGTTGCGACGGGTTAATAGATGCTTTTACATCATATCTTACCGATGGACTGTTTTTAGTACCGACACACACTTGGAGCAACGTGGGAAAGAATCAGCCTGTCTATGACGTTTCTGTCACAGAGCCTTGCATTGGTGCACTTCCGAGGGTTGCGGCTTTCAGACGGGACGGAGTCCGTTCTCTTCACCCTACTCACTCGGTTTCGGCATTCGGTAAGCGCGCGGCTGAATTTGTCAAGGGCGAGGAGTTTTCCACTTCCCCGTGTTTTGAGGGCGGCGTTTGGCGCAGGCTTTTCGACGAAAGAGCAAAGATCCTTTTGATCGGTGTTGGGCTCAATCGAAACACCTTCATTCACGCCATTGACGAAATGATCGATCTGCCCGATCGTCTTGCGCCGCCAATTGATTTGACGGTTATTGATTATAACGGACGACATTACTCGTTAAAGTATCAAAAGCACGGCAAAACGGGTTCCGAAAACTTTGAAAATTACAGAAAACCGCTCCAGACGCTTGGAGCTTTGAAAAACGATAAACTTGGAAATGCTGTGGTAGGTATATTCGATGCTGTAAAAGGAACAGAGGTTATCAGTATGCTGTGGTCGAAGGCGGATTATGATCTGTGCCAAGAGCTGAAGGATATTCCGGAAGAATATTATCAATAAACAAAAATGACAGAGAACGAAATTCGTTCTCTGTCATTTTATTCTACTTATGCCTTAAGCGCAATTCCCTTGCCTGCAAGATCGGCGATTACCTTATTGGCAACTACCATGACCTCATCGCGGGTGAGAGTTCTGGTCTTATCCGCAAAGGTGATGCGGACGGTGACGGACTTGCCGGCTTCGTCGGCGTATCTGTCGGTAACCTTAACGTTCTTGACGAGTGCGCCGCCGTGTGCTGTGATAGCCTCGCCGATGGGCGCGTAGATATCGGTCTTGAATGTGAGGTCGATATCCATCTCGGGGTATTTGGAGGGCTCATCGTAAACGAGAGCGAGCTTATCGCAGTTTGCGAAATCGGTTACGTCGATCTCGGCATAAACGATGGATGCCTTCTTATCGATCTTCTTGGATACGGTGGGATAAACAACTCCGATCTCACCGATCTCGGTCTCGCCGCAGTAAACTGCGTTGAGGTTTCTGGGATGCTGATAGGAATGAGTCGCTTCCTTCTTTACAAACTTAACGGATGCGTGCTTAATGTCGTCTGCGAGAACTGCGATGATGTTGCAGAGCTTGCCATATACGGTTTCGACGCTCTCGGTCTTGGAATATAGGGTGATTGCGAGCTTCTTCTTTTCGTTGCAGAGTCCGTCCTCACGGAGACCGTCAACTACGCAACCTACCTCAAATACGCCGAATTCGGGCGCATAAGCGGTGTTGTACTTCACCTGGCAAAGCTGGGTGGGGATGATAGTCTTGCGGAGAGTTTCGATATTGGGATTAGCCGCACCCGCGATCTTGACGTTATCTTCAACCTCAATGCCAAGCTCCTTATACTCATCATTATAAGTCCAGATGTAGGAATGAAGCTCGTGGCAGGAGAATCTCTTAACGAGAAGATCCTTGATCTGCTCCTCGACGCTCTTCTTGATATCTGCACGGATGGGATACGAGGGAGCATAAACGGTGTTGATATCGAAGTTATCGTAGCCGTAGATACGGGTGATCTCCTCGATGATATCAGCCTTCATTGTTACGTCCTTGGTGGATCTCCAGGAAGGAACGGTTACGGTGAATGTGGTGCCTTCGAGAGAAATGCCGAATCCGAGCGCGGAAAGAGTGGTCATAATGTGCTCATCCGAGATCGAAATACCGGTATAGCGGTCAACGAAGGATCTGTCGAAGGAGAAGGTGATGGTGGGATACTTATATGCCTGCTCATCGGTGAGAGAGGAAACGACCTTTGCCTCGGGATCAGCGTCCTGCATGATCTTGACGAAGCGAGCAACCGCGGTGGGAGTCATTTCGGGGTCAAGGCACTTCTCGTAACGCTGGGAAGCGTCGGTTCTGTGAGCAAGACGAACTGTGGTCTTACGAACCGAAACTGCATCGAAGGTAGCGCACTCGAGAGTGAGCTTGGTGGTGTCCTCAACGATCTCGGAGTCAAGTCCGCCCATAACGCCTGCGATGCAAACAGGAATATCGCCGTTGCAGATCATGAGCATATCCTCATCGATATTGCGCTCAACGCCGTCAAGGGTCTTGAAGGTGAACTTATGATCATATCTCTTGATGCGGAGCTTTTCAACCTTGCGCGAGTCGAATGCGTGCATGGGCTGACCCATCTCGAGCATAATGTAGTTGGTAATATCGGTAAGGAAGTTGATGGAGCGCATTCCGCAGTAGTAAAGGCGGATACGCATATTCACGGGGCTCACCTTGCGGGTGATGTTCTCAACCTGGAGGCAGGAATATCTCTGGCAAAGCGGGTCTTCGATCTTCATATCAACTGCGGGGAGATCTGAATACTTGTTAAGATCAGCGCAATCGAGGGGCTTGAGTTCTCTGCCTGCGATAGCGGCAAACTCGCGCGCGATTCCGTAGTGACCCCAAAGGTCGGGGCGGTTGGTGAGGGACTTGTTATCGACCTCGAAGATGATATCGTCGATGTCGAAGAGGGTCTTGATATCGGTACCTACTGCAAAAGCGTGATCGAGGATCATAAGACCGTCATTGTTATCGCTGATGCCGAGTTCCTTTTCGGAACAGCACATACCGTTGGAGGTGTAGCCCGCGAGCTTACGGGGAGCGATGGTGATGTCACCGATCTGCGCGCCAAGCTTCGCAAAGGGAACCTTGAGTCCTACGGCTACGTTGGGAGCGCCGCAAACAACGTCAACGAGTTCTGCCTCACCGATGTCGACCTTGAGAAGGTGGAGCTTCTTGGATTCGGGATGCTCCTCGACAGACTTGATCTCTGCGACAACGATGCCGGAGAGGTCGCTACCCTTCATAAAAATTTCGTTTTCAACCTCTGCGGTCGAAAGAGAGAATCTGTGGATGAGCGAAAGCTTGTCAAGACCGGAAAGGTCAACGTAATCGCATATCCAATTCATAGATAAAAACATTTTTCTTTCCGTCCTTTCTTATTTGTCTTCCTTGAACTGCGAAAGAACCTTGAGGCTTCCGCTGTTGAGATCTCTGATATCCTTAACGCCATAGCGCATCATTGCAAGTCTGGTGAGTCCAAGACCGAACGCAAAACCGGTGTACTCCTCGGGATCGATTCCGCCCGCCTTGAGTACTTCGGGGTGAATCATACCGCAGGGGCAAAGCTCAAGCCAACCGCTGTGCTTGCAAGAGGGGCATCCCTCTCCACCGCAAATAGCGCAGGAGATATCAAGCTCGAAGCCGGGCTCGACGAAGGGGAAGAAACCGGGGCGAAGGCGAACCTTTACGTCGCGCTTGAAGACCTCGGAAAGCATTGTCTTCATAAAGAAGATAAGGTTGGAGATCGAAATATTCTTATCAACCATAACGCCTTCCATCTGGAAGAAGGTGTTTTCGTGGCAAGCATCGGTTGCCTCGTTTCTGAAGCAGCGTCCGGGGAAGATTGCCTTGATCGGCACGCCGTTATTTACGAGGTCGTCGCGGTACTTCTTATAGATAGCATTCTGTGCGGCACTGGTATGTGTCTTGAGAAGCTGACCGTTGGTGAGGTAGTAGGTATCCTGCATATCTCTTGCGGGATGGTGCTTGGGGATATTGAGAGCCTCGAAGCATTCGTAGTCGCTTACGATCTCGGCATAGTCCTCAACGTGGAAGCCCATCGACTTGAAGATGGTCTCGCACTCACGCTGAACGAGGGTGATGGGATGGAAGGATCCGCGATCGAGCTCTGCGGGCATTGATACGTCAAATTCGGGCATAGATGCGACCTCGCGCTCAAGCTCTGCACGGCGAAGCTCTTCGCCCTTCTGAGTGATAGCCTGCGCGAGCTCATTCTTGAGCACGTTAACCTCCTGACCGAAGGTCTTCTTCTCTTCGGGACCCATGTCCTTCATAGACTTGAGAAGCTCTGTCACGCTTCCCTTTTTACCGAGGAAATCAACACGGATCTCCTCGAGCGTCTGCATAGACTCTGCGGCAGCAAGCTTCTGCGCAAATTCCAGCTTCAGTTCTGCAATGTTCTGTGACATTTTATTTGTCCTTTCAAATTTATAATCAGATAATGTTTTTCAGTTCAAGAAGATTTTCGATGCGGTAATCTACATCTGAATCATCATAGTAATGTTCGGGGTCAAAAAGGCAACCCTTCATTCCCGCGTTGCGTCCGCAGTCGGTGTCGATATCGCGGTCGCCGATCATAATGCAATCCTTCTTGTCAAGGCCGTGCTTTTCGCAAAGGAAGTTGAGCGCATCGGGCGCAGGCTTGGTCGGGAACTTCATAGTCGAGTCAATGATATCCTCAAAGCAATCCGCAAGTCCCCACTGCTCAAGAAGCTTCTTTACGATCTTGCCCGAGTGGGTGTAAAGGTAGTTCTTATGTCCCTGTGCCATTGCGTAGCGAAGGATCTCTTCCGCTTCGGGATAAGGCTTCTG
>JAGBRZ010000132.1 GCA_017632155.1 Clostridia bacterium | reverse complement strand
TATCGACCTCGAACATATTGTCAACGCCCTACATAACGCAAGCGAGACGCTCAAGACCCATTCATGTGTCGATATTCTTCTGTGCAAGCTCTGTATAGTTGCCGTTTCCGTCGTTGTTGAACTGTGAGAATACGTTGTTCCAGATCTCCATAAATCTGTCGCAGTCACAACCCGGCTTGCAGTCGGGAGAGCCGCAGCCGTACTTGATTCCGCGGTCGAAGTAGATCTCGGAGCAAGGACCGCAGGGACCCGAGCCGTGCTCCCAGAAGTTATCAGCCTTGCCAAGACGAACAATGCGCTCTGCGGGAACGCCGATCTTGTCGTGCCAAATGTGGAAGGCTTCGTCATCCTGCTCGTAGATCGAAGGCCAGAGAAGCTCTGCGGGGATCTCGAGAGTTACGGTAAGGAACTCCCAAGCCCACTCGATAGCCTGCTCCTTGAAGTAGTCGCCGAAGGAGAAGTTACCGAGCATTTCAAAGAATGTGCCGTGACGCGCGGTGTGACCAACGCGCTCAAGGTCGGGGGTACGAATGCACTTCTGGCAGGTAGTTACACGGTTGCGGGGAGGCTCTTCCTCACCGGTGAAGAACTTCTTCATAGGTGCCATACCCGAGTTGATAAGAAGGAGAGATTTGTCGTTATGAGGAATGAGGGGATAGGACGGCAGACGGAGGTGACCTTTGGACTCAAAGAAAGCAAGATACTTCTCACGAATGTCGTTAAGGGATGTCCATTGCATGACTGTATATATCCTTTCGAAAAATAAATTACTACATAGATATTTTATTATATCATAATAAGAAGTAAAAGTCAATAAAAAGGTATAAAAATATGATAAAAACGCACCGTTTCGGTGCGTTTTTATCATATTTTTGTCATTTTTTGCGCTTGATCTTCTCAATTATCTCGTCGGTGTCACAGCTTGCCGTATCTGCGGGGATACGGATGCGTGCGCCATCCTCGGGACTGATGACGAGATACTGAACTGCCTTTTTACCCTCGGGAGCTTCGATTATGACCTCCTCGAGCGAGGTGGGCGTGCCAATGGGAAGGGAATAGCTTCTTTCCTTCACCTGCGGTGCGCCGTCCGAGGTCGCACAAAGGTCGACCTCGGTCAGCTTGAGTGTGAAGCTCTCGCGTCCGAAATCAAATTCGGAAATGCAGTAAACGCTCGAACGGAGCTTGCGATCCTTGCCGAGCTTAACGTAGCCTCGCTCCCAATCAAAGAGCTTCAGGGAAGTGCTTGATTTCGGTGTTAGGGAGCTTTTTTCGATGAATTCGCGGATGTGGGCGTCATATACATCGTCCTTGACCTTTTTGTTGGTCAGAATTATGTATGCGAGAATACAGCTTCCGCCGATGTAAAGTCCTATTCCTGCATACCACCAATAATATGTCAGCCATCCGACTATGCAAACGATTATTCCGACAACTCCGCCCGCGAAAAGCACACTCTCAAGCTTGTCGCGGTTCTTCTGTGTGAAATATCTCGTAGCGGTGTTGGTTTTGAGTTTTTCCATATTGTTTCTCCTTGCTTTTTCTTAATTATAGCATAAAGTTTTAATGATATTGAAAATTGGGATAAAACGTGTGTTTTTGGGGATAATCGATCGATCTGTATTAATTATACCTCTTTTCGAGCGAAAGTCAATAACCGCGCAGTTGAGCTCATATAACGCCGAAGTTGTATTTTCGACCTTCACTATATAAGTGTCGCAAAAGGTGAAAAGGTTTGGTTAAAAATGAAATTTCGTAATATTTTTTTGACCTACCGAATAAATTTTAATAACAGACAAGCAAGGGAGGGTGGATAGATGAGTGATATACCCGAAATTGTAAGGTTTGCTTTGCCCGAGCGCGTGAGGAAGGATATAGAGAATGCCGCGTCGAAGCAAAAAAGAGTGGAGGAGATAAGGCTGCATTGCGGTCGCCGCACAACGCTGACTTCTGCGGGCAGAAATATTCCAACGTCTGCCGTTCTGACAAGACAGGAGATCGATCGTATGCTTACGCGCCTTTGCGAGGGCTCGGTCTATGCCTTCCGAGATACGATTGCAGAGGGATACATCGGTCTGCGCGGCGGTGTGCGCGTTGGTGTCTGCGGACGAGCCGCTTTGTCGGGCGGAAAGATTTGCGGAGTTTATGATATTGATACACTCGTTATTCGCATTCCACATCCTTCACCTCCGCTGGGGAGCGAGATTGCGGAACTTATCAGAAAGAATGAATTTACGAGCGGTGTTTTGATCTATTCGCCGCCCGGAGTGGGCAAGACCACTCTTTTGCGCTCGCTTGCGGGAATCCTTGCCTCGGGTGAGCGGGCGGTTAGGGTGAGTGTGATAGATACCCGCGGGGAACTTGGGTACTCGCTCGGAGATGCGAATCTTTGTATTGATATGCTTTCGGGGTATCCCAAGCATATAGGAATTTCGATAGCCGCGCGCACGCTTTCACCTCAGGTCATAATCTGCGACGAGATCGGAAGCCGTGCGGAGGCGGATGCAATATGTGAGGCGCAGGGATGTGGTGTGCCGCTTATAGCCACCGCGCACGCTTCGAGCGTCCGTGAGCTTCTTGGCAGAAGCGGTATGGGGGTGCTTCATAAATCGGGGTGCTTTTCTGCTTATATCGGCATCCGAAGGAGCGGGGAGTTTGGGCTTTCGTATGACATTTGTAAAAGAGAGGACGCCTGTAATGCTTTCCTTTGAATTGGTACTGAAGGCGGTGGGAGCTGTTTTACTCTTTGTGTCAACGGGGCTGTGGACGGCGAAAAATAAACGCGTGGGCAAAGAAAGACTTCGCCGCTTGCGCGGGCAGATCGCATTCGTCTGGTTTGTCCGCGAAAGGATAGAGCGTTATCTTTTGCCGATTTCGCAGATAATCAATGAGTGCGACAAAACTATCGCGGAGGCTGTTGTTATCGGATGCGAAGAGAGTGGATATGTGGATATCGAAGGACTGCGCGCGATTTTACGGTCGGGGTGTTATTACTCTGACGGCGGACGGGAGTTTGATATTTTTCTTTCCGCACTCGGCTCATCCTACCGAGAGGACGAGCTTGCGGGATGCGATGCTTGCATCAAGGAGCTCTCTGCAATCTATGAAAAGCTTTCGCGGGAGATACCGAAGGACGAAAAAAGCCGCGCGGTGCTGGCGTTTTGCCTCGCGGCGGCGATAGTGATCATTTTACTTTAGGAGGACGTCATAGTGGATATAACCTTGGTGTTAAAGGTGCTTGGACTTGGAATGCTTATTGCGGTCTCGGGGCAGATACTTTCAAAAACCGGCAGGGACGAGCAGGTCATCTGGCTGACGATAGCGGGCATCGTGTCGGTGCTTCTGATGCTAATTAAGGAGATTGCCGGTCTTCTCACCGCTCTGCGTTCGCTTTTTGGAATCTGATGAGATTTGATACATATAAGCTTTGCGGCGCGGCGATCCTTTGTGCGGTGGCGGTGTTCCTTTTGCGCCATATAAAAAAGGAGTTCGAGGTGCCGCTGACGATTGCGGGCGGCTTGCTTTTGACGGTTGCCGCATTTGGGATCGGTAAGCCGATTTTTGAATATATTTCCGATCTGATGTCATCCTCGCCCGTGATCAGTGAGGCGGCGGGTGTGCTGATGCGTGTCATCGGCATTGCCATCATCACAAGGATCTCTGCCGATATGTGCCGCGAAATGGGCGCGTCGAACGTGGCTTCATCACTTGAAACGGTTGCGAAATTTGAGATAATCCTTTTGAGTCTCCCGCTTGTTTCAACAGTCCTTGAAAGCGTGAAAGCTTTGTTCTCGGAGGCGGGGCTTTGAAAAGGATAATTGCCTTTTTCGTTACGTTATTTATTTTCATTTTGCCGATTTCTGCAGAAGAAACACTGCCCGAGGAATATTTTGATTTTTCCGCTTCGTTGCCCGAGGACGTTGCATCCGAGCTTCCCGAAGGCTTCTTTTCAGGGAATATTTCCGAGCTTTCGGATTCGCTTTTTGACGTGACCTCTCCAAAATACATAATCAGTGTGATCTTTGATACCCTCAGCGGAGGGCTCGGCGGGGCATTTTCTCTTTTTGCTTTGCTTGTTGGGATGCTCGCGCTTGCTTCGCTTCTATCTGCTTTTACCGAGGGACTAATTTCCGGAGAGCTTAAAAACGCGGTTAATTACGCAATATCGATCTGTATTTCGGGCGCTGTCGTTGGATTGCAGGTTGGCAGGATCGGCGCGGTGAGTGAGTTTTTCAAAAGGCTGATCATTTTGATGAATTCTCTGATACCGATAATGGGCGCGCTTTATTTATCGGGCGGGAATACAATGGGCGCGGCACTTGCAAGCTCATCGCTGCTTGTGCAGATAAATCTGATCGAGCTTGCGGTCAGCTCAATAGTCATTCCCGCTGTGTCCGCTTGCCTTGCACTCACACTTGCGGATTCGCTTGTTCCCGGCGAGTCGCGACTTTCGGGAATATCGGGTTCTATCAAGCGCACGCTTGCCTTTATATTTGGACTATGTTCAACTTTGTTGATGGCGACGCTTTCGGCGCAGAGCATACTTGCTTCGGCAAGCGACAGCGCGGGAGCGCGAGCGGTCAAATTTCTTGCGGGCAATATGATCCCCGTGGTCGGTTCGACGGTGGGGGACACGCTCCGCACACTTGCGGCGTCGGTAAAGCTGATGCGAAGCACGGTCGGTGTGGCGGGCATTGTCGCCTTGGCACTTTTGCTTTTGCCGACGATAATCGAGCTCTTTTTGACAAGATTCGTTTTTAACACAGCGGCGGCTGTCGGAGAATTGCTCGGGTGCAAAAGCGCGGTCAGATTATACCGCGAGATCGCCTCACTTTACGGCTATATTATTGCCGCAGCGGCACTTTCTTCGCTGCTTTGCGTTTTTGCGCTGACTTTATTTGCTATCGGAGGCGTTGCTATCGGGGGCGGATGATGAGTTTAGGAAGCTATTTTTTTGGAATCGTGACTTTTTCGGTCGTTATCAATCTCATAGGAATGCTGTACCCGAACGATAAAAGCGGCGTGCGGCAAGCGCTTGACATCTGCCTCTCTCTTTGCTTACTTTGCGCCGTGATCGCACCGATTGGCGGTATGGTGGCAAGGGCAAAGGGGGAGATCTCGCTCGATGATTTTGAACTCCCCGAGGCTAACGTTGAAGCGGGAAGATCCATAATAACCTTACTCGCCAAGGAAAGTGAGAAGGAAATAGAAGAGAAGCTTTTTGATCTTCTTTCGTCGGAATTCCACGAGAAAGATATGGGGATAGATGTTGATGTCGTTGCAAGCGAGGACGGCGTGGTAATAGAATGCGTGAAAATTTATCTTTATGGCGGCGGACTTTTGATAGATCCGCGCGATGTGTCGGCGTCGGTGGCAAGGTATACCGACGCTGAATGCCGCGTTATTGAAGGGAGAAGATGAATTATGCTTAAAGAAAAAACAAAATACAGCACAATATTTGCCCTGGTCGGTGCGGCGTTGGGGATACTTTTCCTTTTGTGGGGTAGCTTCGGATTTGGGCAAAAGGAAGAAAAGGAGGTATCAAGTGCGGATGAGATAGAGACGTATTCGGCATATCTCGAAGAACAGGCGGTTCGGCTTTGCGAGAGCGTTCGCGGTGTTTCTAACGTGACGGTCGCGCTGACTCTCGAGGGCTCGTTTGAACAAGTCTACGCCGCCGACCGAAGCACTACTGCGGGAGGGAATACCTATGAATACGTCAAGCTCGGAAACGGCTCGTCCGCACAGCTTTGCGCGGTGAGCGTTATGGCACCAAAGGTTTCGGGCATCGGGGTCACTTGCCGCGGAGGAAACAACGAATCTGTGCGCGCGGAGCTGACCTCGCTTTTATCCGCAGCATTCGGCGTGGGAACAAATAAAATTTATATCACCGAAGCGGAATAATTCGGGCGGCTATGTAATATGATGTATTGCACACAAAAAACATATTCACGGAGGAATGACCATGAACAAGGAAGAATTTGCAGAGAAGATGAAGGATTTCCTGGCGCGGCTGGGCAAGCGCAATCTCATTATCATCACAAGCGTTTTGGCGGTTGCCGTAATCGCGGCGGCAAGCTGGGCTATCTTTCCCGCATCGACCGATGAAGATCTGCCCTCGGGCGCGGGAGAGGGTGAGGACACCCTTGAAGCCGATGCGCAGGGGGAGACCGACAGCTATTTTGCGGCATCTCAGCTGAGCAGACAGAGAGCGAGAGATGAAGCGATGGAAGTGCTTCAGGGTGTGATCGAGGACGAAAACTCGGGCGAGGAAGCCAAGGCGACAGCCCTTGCCGACATTGCAAAAATGGCGGAGGATATGGAAGCCGAGGCGAACGTTGAAACTCTTGTGATGTCCAAGGGCTTTGAGCAGTGCGTCGCAGTTATCTCGGATAACGGCATCAGCGTTGTTGTTGACGTGCCGGATACCGCTCTTACTCCCGCACAGATCGCGCAGATCAACACCATTGTCTACGAGCAGACAGGTATCACTCCCGATAAGACTGTAATTATCGAAAAGTGAGCGCATTGAAATTTTTCGCAGCTTCGAATACCGAGGCGGGATTTGTTTCATATTTTGCCGAAAACTTTCGCCGCCGCGCCGACAGGTGTTACATAATCAAGGGTGGCCCCGGGACGGGCAAGTCGCGGCTTATGCGCGAGATGGGCGAGGCTTGGGAAAATGCGGGTGCCGAGGTTGAATATTATTATTGCTCGTCGGACCCGCTGTCACTTGACGGTCTTTACGTCAACTGCTTTGGTGAAGGCATAGCGGTTATGGACGGAACCGCGCCGCATTCGGAGGATATAGTCAACGCGGGTATGGTTGACAATATCATAGATCTGGGCAGATTTTGGGATGCAAAAATTCTTCGCGAGAGAAGAAAAGAGATTTCAGCCTTCGGCGAAGAAAAGAAGCGCGCCTATGCGGCGGCATACCGCGCGCTTGCGGCTTACGGCTCGAGTACGCGGGCGGCAGATGCGCTTGCGGAGAGTTGCGCCGACAAGCAGGCGATCGGTGAAGAGGCGGCAAAGATCGCCTTGAATCTGAAAAAAGAACGCTTGCTTCCCTCGCCGACCTCGGCGATCGGAATGCGCGGCTTCGTCGCCTTTGACAGCTTTCGGGAATCGGCGGGACTTACTCTCAGTATCTCCGACTGCCGCGGATACGGGCTTGCGTATCTGTATTTCGATGCCCTCGTCAGAGCCGTAGGCTCTTGTCGGGTCGCACCTCATCCGATACTGAATGGCAGATATTCAGGGCTCCTTTCGGGAGGCGTTGCGGTGGTTGAAGCAACGCTTACAGACAGGGGAGAGAAGGTTATCGACATTTCGGATTTCGTTGACCGCTCACTCTATCGTTCGGTCAAAGAACGTGCGGAGAGGTTGCGAGCGGCGGCTGACACGATGCTTGATGAAGCAAAGGAATCCTTCCGCGAGGCGGGCGCGGCGCACATGAAGATTGAGGAGATATTTGCCACGGCAATGGATTTCTCGGAAAAAGAATCCTATTCTGCCGAACTTTGCTCGAAAATTGCCGCGGGGGACTTGTAAGTTCGGAAAAATTATGATAAAATAATACCGACGCCAAAAAAGCGTCGGTATTATTTTATGTAATTGAATTAAAGAGCCTTAACGATAGCTTCGGTATCGCGGCAGATAACAAGCTCTTCGTCGGTGGGGATAACGTAAACTGCAACCTTGGAGTCGTCGGTAGAGATCTTGACGATGTTGGGCTGACGGAGAGTTACGTCATTGACTTCCTTGTTGATCTTGATTCCGAAGTATTCCATATTCTCGCAAACGATCTCACGGAGGCGGGGATTGTTCTCGCCGAGACCTGCGGTGAATACAACGGCGTCAAGGCCGTTCATAATAGCGGAGTAGGAGCCGATGAACTTCTTGATCTGGTGCTTGAGCATATCAACAGCAAGCTTGGAGCGTTCGTAGTTGGGGTCGGAAGGACCGTTTGCGATAGCCTGCTCAAGGTCACGGGAGTCGGAAGAGAAGCCCTTGGTAAGACCGATGTAGCCGCACTTCTTGTTCATATAGGAAGCAACCTCGTCAGCGGTCATATTTTCCTTCTGCATAATGTAGGGAACGATAGCGGGGTCAATGTCGCCGCAACGTGTGCCCATAAGCACGCCTGCAAGGGGAGTGAAGCCCATCGAGGTGTCCATAACCTTGCCGTCCTTGACAGCGGAGATGGAAGAACCGTTACCGATGTGGCAGGTTACGATCTTGGTGCCTTCAGCCTTGCCGCCGAGAAGCTTGATCATCTCGCCCGCAACGTAGCGGTGAGAGGTTCCGTGTGCGCCGTAGCGACGGATGCCGTGCTTTTCATACATATCGTATGCAAGGCCGTACATATAAGCCTCGGGAGCCATTGTCTGATGGAATGCGGTGTCAAATACGAGAACCTGGGGTACGTTCTCCATAACTGCAAGACAACCCTGAATGCCCTGAATGTGCGCGCCGGTGTGAAGAGGTGCGTAGTCATAGCAGAGCTTGAGCTTCTCGAGAACCTCATCGGTGAGGAGCATGGACTCGGAGAAGTAGTAGCCGCCGTGGACGATTCTGTGACCTACTGCCTCGATCTCGGACATATCAGCGATAACGCCGATCTCCTTGTCGGTGAGAGCGTCGATTACGATACGAACAGCGTCGGTGTGGGTTGCGATGGGAAGGTCCTTCTGGGTACGGGTTTCTTTAACAAGGTTCTTGTGGTCGAGAAGACCGACTTCCTGACCGATACGCTCGCAGATACCCTTTGCCTTTACAGAGTAATCAGCGGTGTCAAAAAGCTGATACTTGAGGGAGCTCGAGCCTGCGTTAACAACGAGTAATTTCATTTGGATCATCCTCCATAGTAAGAAAAATAATAATAACTAATATATTATACTACACATTTTCGCTTTTTTCAAGTCTAAAAGGCAAAAATACTGAAAATTAAGGGAGATTTACCCACAAAAATGAAAAACGTCGGAATTATTTGCGAATACAATCCGCTTCATGGCGGACACAAATACATGATCTCCCGTCTGCGCGAGATGGGAGCCGAGCGCGTAATCTGCCTTATGAGCGGAAACGCCGTCCAACGCGGCGACCTTGCCGTTATTCCGAAAAGCCGCCGTGCGCTGTCTGCCGTAGAGGCGGGCGCGGACGCGGTCTTTGAACTTCCGTTCCCTTATTCTGCGGGAAGCGCGGAGTTTTTCGCCACGGCGGGCGTTGACGTACTTTCGCGACTCGGCGTAGATACGATCGCGTTCGGCTCGGAGACGGGCGATCTTGAAAAGCTCCGAGAGATTGCGGAAAGATCCGAGCTTTTCGTGCCTTCGTCCGATAAGAGCGTGGGAACGGCGGCGGATTATATCTCGTCCCTCGGCGGCACGCTCGCGTCGAACGATATTCTCGGGATCGAATACTTGAAGGCAGGCAGAAGGCTTGCGCCCGATATGGCTTTCGTGACCCTGAAGCGAGAGGGCGCGGGCTATCACGGCGTGGCAGAGGAGGGGGCGTACCCTTCCGCGACTGAGCTCAGACGAGCGATTGCCGAAGGAAGCGTTGACAAATACACCGAGCTTCAGCTTCCCGCTGAGTCAAAGCGAGCCCTCGAGGCGGCTTGCGCTGAGGGCGAGATTGCTTATCTGAAGAATATTGAGAGCGCGGTGCTCTCTTTCTGGCGGCTTTGCGATGAAGAAAAGGTTTCCGAGTGTGCCGAATGCGGCGGCGGTGTCGCGCAGAGGATCATGAGCGCGGCGAGATCCTCGGGAACACTTGAAGAGATGCTCGAAAAAAC
>JAGBRZ010000131.1 GCA_017632155.1 Clostridia bacterium | reverse complement strand
TCGAGGAGATGTGAACGAGCTTACCGTAGTTCTGCTCCTTCATGATCTCGTAAACAGCCTGAGTGCAGAAGAATACGCTCTTGATGTCGATGGTCTGCATCTTGTCCCAGTGCTCAATGGTGATCTCGTCAACGCGGAGAGTGCCGGTGAGACCTGCGTTGTTTACCCAGATGTCGATTCTGCCGTAAATATTACGCATAGCCTCGATCTCCGACTTGAGGTTGTCGAAATCGGTAACGTTGAAATACTTGAAGGATGCCTCGTAGCCCTCAGCGCAAAGAGCGTCTGCGGTAGCCTGACCCTTCTCGGTGTTAATATCTGTAATGATGACCTTTGCGCCAAACTCAGCAAGTCTGCGCGCGATAGCCTCGCCGATTCCCTGACCGGAACCGGTAACAACGGCAACTTTGCCTTCAACAAGGTTCTTGTTCATTTTGTTTTCCTTTCGTTTCAAAACGCAGTTTTACGAGTGGATTGCGAATCCGTCGAAGTGGTGTTTGCCCTCGACGTCGGTGATGTCGTACTTTGCGTTAAAGCTTGTGTTATGGATGCCCGCGACCTTAACGTTCGCGTTTTTGAGTTCTTCGGGAAGGTGACTGTCGTCTGCCCAACGAACGACCTCGAAGTCGCCGTTGTCCTCAATATTCATCGTGGTGATCGAGGTGTTTTCAAGTCGAACCATTTCCCATACGTCGCGAATCGGAACCTGCAAAAGTTTTGCCATAATCAGCTGAATGGTCAGCATATGGCAAGCGATTGCAATGCTCTTTCCGCGCTCGCGGTTAACGATCTCGATGATACCGCGGATGGCACGCTCCTGAACCTCAGCGAAAGTTTCTCCGTCTTCCATGTGGAGAAGGTCGGGTTTCTTTTCCCAAAGCTCGATCTCGCCGGGCCATCTTGCCTCGATTTCCTCGCGGTTGAGGGTCTCCCAACCTCCGCAATGGATCTCTTTGAGGTCATTATGGGGAATGATTTCGATGTCGCGGCCGTTTTGAATTCTCTCGGCGGTCATCATCGTGCGCTTGAGGGGGCTCGAATAGATGCGGTCGAGGTGGAATTTCGACATCGGCTCGCGGAGGGTTTCAACCTGCGCGATTCCCCTCTCGTTGAGAGGATGATCGGTGCTTCCGATGAAGCGGTAAAGGCGGTTCAGATCTGTCTCGCCGTGGCGGACGATATAAACTGTCGTCATATCTTAAAACCTCGCGTTGACAACTGCTTCGCGGAGCATTTCGGAAAGGGAAGGATGCGCAACGGTAAGCTTACGCCAATCCTCCTGAGTGTAGCCACGCTCAACTGCGATCGAAGCGGCGGTGATCATCTCGGGTGCCTGTGCGCCTACAAGAGTGAAGCCGATACACTTGCGGGTAGCCTTTTCCATAATGGCAAAGACACATCCGTTTTCGCCCTCTGCAACTGCCATACCGTTTCCGCGGTAGTCAAAGCGAGCAACAACTGTTTCGATGCCCTTGTCAGCGGCGGTCTGCGAAGAGATTCCGACAGCGGCGAAAGCGGGGATGGTATAAACGCAGCGGGGCATGATGCTGTGGTCAAGAGCTACCTTTTCGCCGAGGATGTTGTCAACGGCAACCTCTGCCTCGGTGTAAGCCGCGTGCGCGAGCATATAGCCGCCGATAACGTCGCCGATAGCGTAAATGTTCTCGACCTTCGTCTGGAGATATTCGTTTACGGCGATGGTGCCGTTACGCTCAAGGGTAAGACCTGCATTCTCTACGCAAAGTCCTTCGGTGTTCGCGCGTCTGCCTGCGGCGGAGATCACGCAATCAGCGGTGATGTCACCCGCAGAGGTGTGAACGGTGTAAGCCGCGCCGTTCTTTTCAACGCTTTCAACCTTTGTCGAGCACTTGATCTCGATTCCGCGACCCTCAAGGCTGCGAACGAGCATATCGCTTGCCGCCTTTTCCTCGCCGCGAAGGAGGGAGTCCATAAGCTCAACGATAACGATCTCTGCGCCGAAAGCGGCAAATGCAGAGCCGAGCTCAAGACCGATAACGCCGCCGCCGATGATGCAGATCTTACGGGGGAGTTTGGTCAGTGCAAGAGCTGCAGTCGAGTCGATGCAAAGCTCGTTGCCGGGGAAGGGGATTCTGATCGGGGTCGAACCGGTTGCGATGATGATGTTCTTTGCTTCGTAATCGGTTCCGTTACAAGTAACGGTGGTTGCGTTCTTGAAGGAAGCAAGACCGGTAACAACCTCAACGCCGGATGCCTTGAGCATACCTGCAATGCCGGAAATGAGCTTGTTGATCGCGCCCGCCTTCGAGGTCATGATCTTCTTGAAGGAGAATTCTCCCGCATTGCGAAGCATGCCCTCGCCGGTCATATGTCTGATCTTTTCAAGAGCAGTTGCGCGGTCGAGAATGTACTTGGTGGGGATACAGCCAACGTTGAGGCAGGTTCCGCCAAGATTTTCTTTTTCAAAGAGGCAGACCTTCTTGCCTGCCTTTGCAGCGGAGAGGGCGGCGCTGTAGCCGCCCGGTCCTCCGCCGATCACAATAAGATCGTACATTTTTGTTTCCTTCCTTTACTTGATCAGCAGCATATCGAAGTTTTCAAGCGCGAAGACGAGTTCCTTGAGGAACTTCGCCGCGGGTGCGCCGTCGAGTGCTCTGTGGTCGAAGGTGAGGGAAAGTCCCATTGCGGGATAGGTAACGTCCTGACCGTTTACCTCCTTGATTCTGCGGGTGATGGTGTCAACGCCGAGAATACCTGTCTGGGGAGGATTGATAACGGGAGTGAAGGACTCAATGCCGAGAGAGCCGAGGTTGGTTACGGTGAAGGAACCGTTCTTCAGCTTATCGGGAGCGATGGTGCCCTTCTGAGCCTCGCCAATGAGAGTTTTGGCCTGAGCGGAAAGTTCGTTTAACGAGAGCTTTTCGGCATGTGCGAGGGTGGGAACGAGAAGTCCACGGTCGGTGTCTACCGCGATTCCGAGATTTACGGTGTTGAAGAATCTCATAGTATCGTCGAGGTAGTTTGCGTTGAGGCTTCTGTGGTTCAGGATAACTCTCGAAACGGCAAAGAGGATCATATCGTTGAGAGTGATGTTGCCGTAGCCGAACTTCTCTGCATTTGCCTTGAGCTGCTCGCGGAGAGCGAGGAGCTTGGTTGCGTCGAAGGAGGTGTTGAGCGTAAGCTGTGCCATTGTGGAAAGCGAATTGTGCATCGCCTTTGCAATGACCTTTCTGATGTTGGGAAGCTTTTCGTCAACGTAATCAGCCTCTGCTGCGGGAGCTTCAGCAACTTCTGCGGGCTTCTGCTCAGCTGCAAGCTTAACGTCGGAAGCCTTGATGAACTCGCCGTTAGCGGGAGCAACGGTGGAGAGGTCAACGCCAAGCTCAGAAGCAAGCTTCTTTGCGTTAGGCATAGCCTTGTAATCGCCGGAAGCCTTTGCTACGGGAGCTACGGGAGCTGCAACGTGTGCGGGAGCCGCAACGGGAGCCTGTCCGGGGATGATGGGAGCAAAATCGTCCTCATCATCGTCAGCTGCTGCAGCTGCAGGAGCAGCGGGAGCTGCTGCGGGAGCGGGAGCAGGAGCAGCTGTGCCACTCTTTGCTGCGGCGAGATCCTTTTCGTCACCGATAGCGAGGAGGGCAGTGCCTGCGTCTACCTTATCGAATTCCTTAACGAAGATCTCGGTTACGAAGCCCTTCGCGAAGCTTTCGATGGGGAGAACGGTCTTGTCGGTCTCAACCTCAAGAAGAACGTCGCCCTTCTTTACGCTGTCGCCAACCTTGACCAAAAGTTTTGTCACTGTAGCCTCGTCGGTCGTCTGACCGGCGGCGGGCATAACAACTTTCTTTACCATTTAACTTCTCCTTATGCGCGAGCGAGCTTGCGAGCCGCCTCGATGATATCCTCCTTGGAGGGGATAACGAAGTTTTCGAGGTCGGGGGAGAAGGGAACGGGGGTGTCCTTCGCCGCAATGCGGACGATGGGAGCGTCGAGGAGGAAGATCTCGTTTTCTGCGAAGTAGGATGCAACCTGTGCGCCCCAACCGCAGTTGTAGTTATCCTCGTGAACGATCATAAGCTTACCGGTCTTTCTTACCGATTCAACAACGGTTTCGTAGTCGAAGGGAAGGAGAGAACGGGGGTCGATGATCTCGCAGGAGATGCCTTCCTTTTCAAGCTCTGCTGCTGCTTCCTGTGCCTTGTAGTTCATAAGAAGGTTTGCAACGATGGTAACGTCGGTACCCTCGCGGCGGATAGCTGCCTTGCCGAAGGGAACGGTGTAATCGCCGTCCGGAACTTCGCCTGCGGAGTTGATTGCGCCAACTTCCTTACGCTTGCTTCCGTAAAGGAGCTTGTGCTCGAATACGATAACGGGGTTGTTGTCGCGGATAGCCTGCTTCATCATACCCTTTGCGTCATATGCGGTGGAGGGGCAGATTACCTTGAGGCCGGGAACGTGAGCAAAGAAGGTCTCGGGGCTCTGTGCGTGCTGTGCGCCACGGTTGGTTGCACCGGAGGGACAACGCATAACCATAGGAACGCTGAGCTGACCGCCCGACATATATCTCATCTTAGCTGCCTGGTTTACAAGCTGGTCCATCATGCAGAAGAGGAAGTCGCAGTACTGAAGGTCTGCAACGGGTCTCATACCGTACATAGCGGAACCAACGCAAACGCCGGAGATCATGATCTCGGAGATGGGGGTGTTGATGCAACGGCCTTCCTTCATCTCGCCGTTAATATTTTCAAGTCTGCCGAATTCGTCGCCGATACCCTTGGTAACGGTGAAGGCTCCGCCCATACCGCCGGGAATATCCTCGTCCTCGCCGAGCACGTAAACGCTCGGGTCGCGGCGCATTTCTTCGGCTATAGCTGCTTTAAGCGCATCTGCAATTGACATAACTGCCATAGTAATATACCTCCTCTTTCTTAGTCCGCGTAGATATCCTCGAGTGCCGACTCAAGCGAGGGCAGCGGGGAGTTCTTTGCGAATTCAACGGAATCGTCGATAGCTGCATCGACTTCTTCTTCGACCTTTTCGATCTCTTCCTCGGTAGCAACGCCTTCTTCAAGAAGTCTTGCGCGGAAGGTCTTGATAGGATCGCGATCCTCAAGCCATTCCTTCTCCTCTTCCTTGGGTCTGTAACCGCAGGCGTCGTTTCTGGAGTGACCGTACTTACGGTAGGTCTTGAGCTCGAGAATGGTGGGGCCTTCGCCGGAACGAGCGCGCTCAACAGCAACTGCCATAGCCTCGTTAACTGCAAGAACGTCGTTACCGTCAACAACTACGCCGGGGCATCCGTAGGATGCTGCACGTCCTGCTGCGGGATCCTCAAGAAGGGTGGTGAGGTGGATGGAGGTGGTTGCGGAATAGAGGTTGTTTTCACAAACGAAAACTACGGGGAGCTTCCAGGTAGCGGCAAAGTTGAGTGCCTCGTGGAAGGAACCCTCGTTGGTAGCACCGTCGCCCATGAAGGAAACGGCGATGTTGTCTTTCTTCTGCATCATAAATGCAAGTGCAGTACCTGCTGCGATCGGAATGTTACCGCCAACGATTGCGTTTGCGGGGGGAACGCCAACGGACATATCACCCGTGTGCATTGCGCCGCCCTTACCCTTACAGCATCCGTCAACGCGTCCGAACATCTCCGCCATCATAGATCTGAGAGAGATGCCCTTTGCAAGGTCGTGACCTGCGGGACGGTGTGTGGAGTAAACGACGTCTTCCTTGCGAAGATCATAGATAATTCCTACTGCGGAAGCTTCTTCTCCCGCGCTCTGGTGAATGGTACCGGGCATGATACCCTCGAAGAAGAGGTACTTAACCGTTTCTTCATACTGACGGATCTCGTACATCTTGCGATACATACCAAGTGCTTTTTCTTTGTTCGGCATAACCGGCATTGTTTTATATCTCCTTTTAATGTAATTACATACTTCTGGCTTTCGCCATATGAAGTATATCATATTATAGGAAATAAGTCAAGGAAAATGTAGGTTTTGGTTGATTCTTTTTTTGATGTAAAGTTGTAATTACACATCGATCGCGCCTTTTGGTGCAATACTGTCAATTCGCAGGGATCTTGTTCACTTGATATAATGCAATGCAGGCTTCGCCACCCCTCATCCGTCTCGCAAGCGAGCCACCTTCTCCCAAGATCCGGGAGAAGGCTTATATAGCAACTGCGAACATCAACTATAGTGATATGATCAATAATGCAATAAAATTAATTATTTTATAGATTAAAGTAGATTTAAAAATATATTTTTATTTAATTGTATTAAACCGCCTTCCAATGCACAGAAAGGTTGAGCGAAATTATAAGTTCGCCTTCTCCCGGATCTTGGGAGAAGGTGGCAGCCCTTGTGGCTGACGGATGAGGGGTGGCGGAGTTTGTATTGCATATTCGTTTTACGTACTTGGCTTTATAATTCATTGAGTGATCGGAATTGCTTTTTGCCGAAGGAATATTGACAAAATACGATTTTAGTTGTATAATGAAGATATGAAATACGTTATAAAATCAAATTTAAATGATCCTCACCGCAACCTTGCGGCGGAGGAATTCCTGACGGCGAATATCGGGGAGGGGACGGAGATCCTCTTTCTCTGGCAAAATGCTGCAACGGTCGTCATAGGCAAAAATCAAAATTCGCGCGCCGAATGCAACCTCGAAAAAATGGAGGAGGACGGCGTTCTTCTTTCGCGCCGACTTTCGGGCGGCGGGGCGGTCTTTCACGACCTCGGCAATCTCTGCTTCAGTTTCATCTCGCACGAAAAAATCCACAACGTCACACGCCAGCTTTCCGTCATTGCGGATGCTTGCCGAGCTTTTGGCATAGACGCCAAACCCACGGGCAGAAACGATATTGAAGCAGACGGGCGAAAGTTTTCCGGCAATGCCTTTTACTCGGTCGGAGAAAACAAATGCCACCACGGAACGGTGCTGATCGCATCCGATATGGGAAGGCTTTCAAATTACCTTACCGTTTCAAAGACAAAGCTTGAAGCGAAAGGAATCAAATCGGTTCGCTCAAGGGTGGTCAACCTCACCGAGCTTGTCCCGGAAATGACGGTTGAAGCCTTTGAACAAGCACTTATATCGGCGTTCGCACCCGATATGACTCTTCCGATGCCCAATGAAGGACTTTACGCCGACCGCGCAAGCTTCCTCTCATCCCGCGAATGGCTTCTCGGAGAAGATCCCGAATTTACCGATGAGGTCAAATACCGAACCGCCGAGGGCGAGTTTACACTTCACCTTACCGTTCGCGGCGAGACTATTTCCGATTGCGCGGTTTATACCGATTCGCTTGACATAGAGGCGGCAGAGAAGGTTCGCGAGGAAGTAATTGGGAAGCGAATTGATGATGTGAAAAATAAAAAATACGGAGCATAAAATGAACTTCACCAATCTCAAAAATTTTATCGACACTCTGCCTGAGTACGGCATTCCGTCGTCGGACATCATCGTTTACCGCGATCACAAGGATCTTTGGCGTCACACGGTCGGCGAGCCTCTGCGCGGGGATGAGCTTTATTATATGTATTCCTGCACCAAGGTCGTAACCTGCATCGCGGCGCTTCAGCTTTTCGAGCAGGGAAAATTCCTTATGAAGGATCCGATCTCGCAATATCTGCCCGAGTTCGACGAGCTTTATGTGAAAAAGGGCAATTTTTCGGTCGCTTGTGAAACGCCTATCACGTTCTATCACCTCTTTACGATGACGGCGGGATTTAACTATGATCTCACCACACCGCATATCCGCGAGGTAGTTGAAAAAACGAACGGCAGAGCGCCCACACGCGAGATGATCGCCTCACTTGCAAAAGCTCCGCTTGATTTCGAGCCCGGCACGCAGTTCCAGTACAGCCTCTGCCACGATGTACTCGCTTGTCTTGTCGAGGTCATTTCGGGTATGACCTTCGGCGAATACTGCAAAAAGAATATCTTCGAGCCTTGCGGAATGGAAAATTCCACTTTCATCGCGACAGATGAGATCCGCGTGAGAATGGCACCGCAGTACCGCTACAACGACGCGCGCAAAAAGGCTTTGCGTGTTGATCTGACGAACCCCTACGTCCCGGGTACGGAATACGAAAGCGGCGGAGCGGGACTTATTTCCTCGCTTGGAGATTACATAAAATTCACCGATGCCCTTGCTTGCGGCGGCGTAAGCTACCTTGGCAACCGCATCATTTCCGAAAATACGCTCAAAATGATGCGCACCAACTGCATCACCGATGAAATGAAGCTTGCGTACCACAAGAAGTGGTCGGCTCTCGATGGCTACGGCTACGGCTTCGGCGTGCGCTGTGAGCCCGATTTTTCATACGGTATCGTTGCTTCTCCTTCAGAATTCGGATGGCACGGCGCGGCGGGCTCGTATATGATCATCGACCCCGAAACGAAAACCTCGCTCTTTTACGCCCAGCATATGCTGAACAATAAAGAAAGATACGTTCACCCAAGAATAAGACATTGTTTCTATTCAGGAATGGAGGATTGACTATGCACGAAGTATTCCCGATGGGTTTCTGGGGAACCCAAGCCATTGATGACGTACCGCTCACCGACGTTGCCGATTGGGCGGCTTGCGGAATGACTCTGACCGTCGCTCCGCATTATTCACCCGACCCGGAGCGTAAGAAAAAGCTTGTCGCTCTGCTTGACGAATGCAATAAATTCGGCATCCGACTCATCCTCTCCGACAGTCGCACCACTTGGCGCGGCGCGGCGGCAGATCCCGAGGGATACCGCGCGCAGGTTGCCGAAGCTGTTGCCGATTTTGGCTCGCATCCCGCGGTTTTCGGCTTCCACCTTGGTGACGAGCCTCAGCATACAAGTTTCGATGATATCCGCGCGGCGGCGAAAATTCAGCTCGAGCTTGCTCCGCATCTGACGCCATATCTCAACCATTTCCCCGGTTGGCCGGGACACACTCCTCTTTGGGGCTGCAACAGCTTCGAGGAATGGACTCACGAGATCATTCCGAGCCTAGGCGTTTCGCTGATATCGTTTGATAATTACACCCAAATGAATCCCTTCGGCGACGGAAAGGGCGTTGATGATTATTACACAAGCCTCCGTGTTTACTCCGAGGCGGCTGCCGTGATGAAGGTGCCCTTCTGGAGCATCGTGCTTTCTGTCGGACATTTCCGATATCGCTGCCCGAACGAGGATGACATTCGTTGGCAGCTTTACACATCCGTAATGCACGGCGCAAAGGGAATTATCTGGTTCTATTACCGAATGATGCGCTCGCATATCAACTACCGCAACGCGCCCGTCAACGAGCTTGGCGAAAAGACCGAAACCTGGACCTGGCTCTCCCGTCAGCTCAGACTTTTCCACAAGACCTACGGACCGCTTATGATGCGACTCACCCATAAGGGAAGCTGGCATCTCGGCAGAGTATACGGCGGATGGGACGAGTGGCGTGAGGGAGTTCATAAATACGCGATCAATTTCATCTCAAACCACAACCTCGACGGCGTTTTCAGCCGCTTTACGGATGACGAGGGCAACGAGTATGTCGCGATCCTCAACAACGATCAAAAGGAAAGCGGAATGTTCCATCTTATTTTTGATCCTTCGGTCAAAAGGCTGTGGAGAACCTGTTTTGGTGGCGTGGAGCACGACGTTGCGACCGACCATTGGGATGCGAACTACCGCATAAATGAGCAGGGTAATATTATCTCCGGTACTTGGCTTGCCCCGGGTCAGATGGAAATATACCGTCTTGAAATCGAAGAATAAAAATATATCCAAAATATGTAAATCCGCTTTTGAAGCGCCGTCATTTTCAACAAATTCCAATGATTGATTTTGTGCATATCCACAAAAAGAAAGCTTTTTTAAAAAAACTTTCGAAAAAAGCGTAACTTTTTGCGAAAAAATGCGTCTTATATAGTGAAGGGTGCAAAATTCGAGAGAATGAACCCTTCGGTATATTCTTCTTTCATTGTATAAAATCCAAGCGGGGGTTCCTTGCATTTTGCGGGGAACCCTTGCTATTTTTTCTAAAATTTTTAAGAATTCATAAAAAGCCCTTGAAAAATTCGACAAAAAATGGTACAATATATTAGATTGAACTAAATTGATTTTTTCGGAGGAATTCCCCCTTGAAGAATTACGTTGTACTTTACAATCCGTTGGCGAATAACGGCAAGGCAGAAGGAGCGGCGCGTAAGCTTGAATCTGTGCTGACTGATGGAGAGGTGCGTTTTGTTGATATTTCCTCGCTCGGCAGCTTTTATGATTTTTTTATTTCCTGTGATGACGATTGCATCGTGATCCTCACGGGCGGCGACGGAACGCTTCATCATTTTGTCAACGATACCCGCGGGCTCAAGATCAAGCAGAAGATCTATTATTACGGCGCGGGAAGCGGCAACGATTTTCTCAATGACCTTGGCAAGGATCGCGGTGCAGAGCCGTTTGATATCGGAGAATACATAAAAGATCTGCCCTTTGTCCGCGTCAACGGAAAGGATATTATCTTTATAAATAACGTCGGCTTTGGTCTTGATGGCTACGTTTGCGAAACGGGAAACCGCGAGCGCAAGGATAAGAAAAAGCCGATAAATTATACTTCCATTGCTCTGCGCGGACTGCTTCGCGAGTTTTCCCCTCGCCGCGCAACCGTCACAGTCGACGGTGTGACCAAGAAATATGAGCGCGTTTGGCTTGCTCCGACAACAAACGGACGTTATTTCGGCGGCGGAATGAAGATTGCGCCCGATCAGGATAGGCTTGCCTCCGACGGAAAGATGACCTTCATCGTTGCGCACGATCTTTCCCGCGCGCGTATCATTCCAATCTTTCCGGAGATATTCAAGGGTACCCACGTTCGCCACACCAAGTATATCGAGGTCGTCAAGTGCGACGAGGTAACGGTAAGATTTGATACCCCCTGCGCAATGCAGATCGATGGTGAATCGATCTCCGACGTTGTCGAGTACACCGCTTACAGCAGAAATGCGGTGAAGAAGCGCAAGGCGTAAAATTAGTGGTCAGTGGTTAGGGTGACAAGAATAATCCGAACCAGCCTCAAAGCCTTAATTTTTGGCGCTTTTCGGCTTGTTGTCCTAGCAAGGTTAATACCTTGCGTTGTCCTCCGCACCAAAAATCACCTAAAAATTAAGGCTTTGAGGTCGGAGATTTTTTGGCTGACAAATATTTGTCAGCAGCAGGCAAACGCCGAAGATAGTATATTAATACGTTCGAGGCGTTTAACGAACTGATGGCGGATATTTGTCGCCAAAAAACTAGTTCGGATTATTTTTGTCACCCTAGTTGACAGTGGACAGTGGACAGTGGACAGAAAGACGCGATTGATAATTTAATTTTGATTTTTGCATTCCATTGTTCTGGCATATAATTTAATAAAAAGGAATCGGATATTTAAGAAGATTACTTCAAAATATCCGATTCCTTTTGTTTATTTCAGTTTTGCAGTAAACAGCGTTTTAGACGTATTGCACAAAATTATTTGCCCGCATCTTTCTGTTCACTGTCCGCTGTCCACTGTTCACTAATCCCCGAGGGCAGAGCCCTCGGGGGGATCTCACGTCAGCAGCCGCAGCCGCAGCCGCCGGAGTAAGTGGAGCCGCAACCGCAGCCGCCACCGTTGTTGCAGGTGAGGGCGAGAACGACGAGGATGGCGATGATTACCCAGATAAGGCACTCGTTGTTGTTAAAAAGTCCGCAAAGGCAGTTGTTATTCATGGTAGACCTCCAAAAATTTTTTTGAGGAATTTTGTTCCTCGATAATATTTTATGTCGTATCTTGTAGAATGGTTATTGATTTCCATTAAAAATTGTGATATAATGAAAGAAAAATTTTGAAGGAGAAATCAAAATGATCCTTATTAAGAATGCTTACATAAAGCCGATGGTCGGCGAGGATATCGAAAACGGTTCGATCCTCCTTGGCGACGACGGCAAAATTGCCGCTATCGGTGCCGATATCGAGGCTCCCGCGGGCGCAACCGTTATCGATGCCGAGGGCAAGCTCGTTACTCCCGGATGCGTTGAGGCGCATTGCCACATCGGTCTTCACAACGAGGCTGTCGGATGGGAGGGCAGAGATTACAACGAAAGCGTTGACCCCCTCACTCCCCATATGCGCGCGATCGACTCGATCAATCCCCAGGACGAGGCTTTCGAAACCGCTATTCGCGGCGGCGTTACAACCGCTTGCACAGGCCCCGGCTCGGCAAACGTAGTTGGTGGAACCTTTGCCGCTATCAAGCTTGTCGGTAACCGCGTTGACAACATGATCGTCAAGCACCCCGCGGCTATGAAGTGCGCTTTCGGCGAAAACCCCAAGCGCGTTTACGGTCAGGGTTCAAAGAAGAGCCCCGTAACAAGAATGGCAACCGCCGCGCTCCTTCGTGAGCTGCTCTTCAAATCCCGCAGATACCTTGCCGATAAGGAAGCAGGCAAGGACGTTTTCGATATGAAGCTTGAGGCTATGATCCCCGTTATGAAGGGTGAAATTCCGCTCAAGGCTCACGCTCACCGCGCGGATGATATTCTCACCTCGATCCGTATTGCCAAGGAATTCGGCATCAAGCTCACCCTCGACCATTGCACCGACGGCTCCGTTATAGCAGACGAGCTTGCAAAAGAGGGCTATCCCGCATTTGTCGGCCCCTCCCTCGGCGGCAAGAGCAAGGTTGAGCTCATAAACAAGGCGTTCTCCACCCCCGGTGATCTTGCGGCGGCGGGCGTTGACATCAGCATCATCACAGATGCGCCCGTCATCCCCCTCCAGCATCTTCCCATGTGCGCGGGACTTGCCGCAAATGCAGGTCTTGGCTACGAGGCGGCTTGGCGCGCGATCACCATCAATCCCGCCCGCGCGCTTGAAATTGCAGACCGCGTCGGAAGCCTTGAGGTCGGCAAGGATGCGGACGTTGTCATTTGGACCGCTGACCCGATCAAGTCGGTAGGCGCGGAGGCGTTCGTCACCATCGTTGACGGCAAGATCGCTTATAGACAGTAAAGTTTAGAAATATAAATTGGAGAAAATGGCAATGAAAAAAGTATTGGCATTCTTACTTGCGATCCTTATGATCGTTCCGCTCGCGTCTTGCAATAAGACAGAAGAGCCCGAAGTAACAACCGAGCCTGCTCCCGTCCAGACAACCGCCGAGCAGACCGAACTCGCAACCGAGCCCCCTGTGACCGATTGCGTTCACACCTACACCGAAGTGATCACCGAAAAGCCGAAGGCTCTCAAGGACGGTTCAAAGACCCTCACCTGCTCGGCTTGCGGCGATTCCCGCACAGAAGCAATCCCCGCAACAAAGACCCTCAAGGTTCTTGCAATCGGTAACAGCTTTTCCTCCGATGCCACCGAATATCTTTGGAACATCGCAAAGGATGGCGGTGTAGAGAAGATCATCATCGGCAACCTTTATATCGGCGGCTGTGCGCTCGATAAGCATTACAGCAATATCAAAGCTAATTCCGGCGCATATAAGTATTATAAGAATACAAACGGCAGATGGACAGAAACCGCTAACGTCAGCGTTCAGAAGGGCCTTGCGGACGAGGAATGGGATATCGTCACCGTTCAGCAGGCAAGCGGATCGAGCGGCGTTGAAAATTCGTATGCTCCCCTTCCCAAGATCCTTGACTTCCTTGCAGAAAACGAGCCCAACGCAGACGTTTACTGGCATTTGACCTGGGCATATCAGGGCAACAGCACCCACTCCTCCTTCCCAACCTACGGTAAGGATCAGATGAAGATGTATAACGCGATCCTTACAGCCCTCAACTCGAAGGTCAAGGTTCAGGAAAGCATCGTTGGCATCATTCCTTCGGGAACAGCGGTTCAGAACCTCCGTTCCTCCTATATCGGCGACACCATCACCCGCGACGGCTACCATATGAGCTATGATTACGGCAGATACACCGTTGCGCTGACTTGGTTTGCATATCTCACCGGCGGCGACGTTGACAAGGTAACCTGGCTTCCCACAAGCTACAAGGCGATCCTTGAGCCCCATCTCCCCGCAATGCGCGAGGCTGTAAAGGGCGCACTTGCAAAGCCCGAGGAAATCACCAAGGTCACCGCGGCAAAGCCCGCATCATCAACACCCACTATCGATGCTGGTATGACCGATGCCGAAATTTTCGCCGCCCTCGGCAAGAAGATCGAGGACTACACCCTCCTCAACTGGCCTCGCAAGGTTCAGTCTTATTATGACTCCACCAAGGGCAGCCACCTCATCGACTCGACCAACAGCTCCGCATCGAACATCCCGAACTTTATATCCTCGGTTATGCTGACCAAGGAAAATCTCCCCGTCGGCTCGATCGTTATCTGCGACAGCGGATATAAGTACCGCGCCGAATACTGGAAGGATGCAAATACGAAGAATACCTCCTCCACCCGTACCCCCAACGTCACCACTCACGTTGACGAGGTCACCGAAGCATGGTGGGACGGCATCACCCTCCGCGCGTTCAACCTTTCCACAAGCGTTACAAGAGCCGTGACCGAGGCTGATATCCCCCATCTCCGCATCTATCTGCCCAAGTCGGCAAATCCCGTGCCTCCCGTAAAGGAACCCGATATGCCCGATTTCAAGCTTGAAGTTCCCGAGGAAACCAAGCCCGCAGAACCCACCGAGCCCGTTGTTATCGATGACAGCGCCGCATTTACCTCCCTCGGACTCAACATCGCAGATTACGAGGCACTTGATTGGCTCCTCGAGGTTCAGGCGTATTACAACTCCAAAAACCAGATCGGTATTTATAACGCCCAGACCAGCACCGCATCAAACGTTCCTAACTTCATCGCATCGAAACTCCTGACAAAGGCAGAGCTCCCCGTTGGCTCCGTCATCATCGTTGACAGCGGCTATCAGTACCGCCCCGAGGGTTGGGTGACCGAGACCACGAAGAACTCCTCCCGCCCCGGAAACGTTACTACCGCAGCAGTCAAGGTAACCGAGGATTGGTGGGGCAACTACACCATCCGTGCATTCAATCTCTCCGCAGTAACTACAAGAGCAATGGCGGATGAAGATGTGGTGCATCTTAGAATTTACGTTCCCAAGAAATAAAACTGAAAAAATAAGGACTCGGATCAAATCCGAGTCCTTTGTGTTTATCCAAGTTCTCTCCTATACAACTTAAAGAAATCTTCCTCCGTCATTCCTCCGCAATCGTCGGGCTTGTTCTTTTTCTCAAACAGATCTGCAAAGCCGCCGATCTTTCCCGCGTGGTCTGTGCCGCCGGTGACGTAAAGTCCGCGCTCGCGGCAGAGGGAGTCATAACCGATTCTTTCTTCCTCCGTGATCGAGGGATGATAGACCTCAATGCCCTTGATGCCCATTTTGATGAGATCTTCTATGTATTCCTGCTTTCCGTGCGGGTGCGCGATTACGGGAACACCGCCCGCGGCGAGGATGACCTTGATGCATTCCTCAATGTCGGGGGTGAAGTAGCCGATCGCCGCCTCAAGCTCCGGCTCGCGCTCCTTTGGGACGGTGAACGCATCCTTGATGAACTGCGGATGCTCCGAGTGCTCGTAAATGCCCTTCTTTTCAAGAACCGTGAAGACCTGCGTGTAGTAGTAAAAATCATTGCCGGGGAAGGCGTCAAGAACCTCTTGCCAGGTTGCACCGGGACGGAGTGATCCGTTTGCGAGGGATTCCTCAAAGAGCAGATGGCATCTTTCGCGGTGTCGCGAGGAGCAACGCTCGATCAGATCGCGCATTGCGGGATGCTCGGCGTCAAAATCATAGCCGAGAAGGTGGAAGCCCGTGCCGAGACCCTTTGTGATGAACTCGATTCCGAGCATAGAATATATCCCCGCCTTGCGGCAGGCAACGTCAAAGCGGTGCGCGCCCTTGACGGTGTCGTGGTCGGTCAGGATCAGTGCCTTGTGCCCGATCTCCTTGGCAATATCAACGATCTTTTCGGGCGAAAGAAAGCTGTCCGAAACATCGGAATGAAGATGACAGTTAGCAAAAAACGCCATTGTTAAGCCTCCATGGGTAGTAATTTACCTAATTATAGCATAAAACGGCGAGTTTTGCAATAAATTTTTGAATTCAGGATTATTAATTGCCCCATTTACTTTTGGTCGTTCTTATGTTATAATATAACTAATCGATAAACTTGAATTTGATGAGGCGGAAAACAATGGTAATTGAAACGGAACGCTTACTGTTAAGAGAAATGAACGGTGATGATTTTCAGGCACTTTACAAGGTATTGGCAGATTCGGAAATAATGCAACATTATTCCTATGCTTTTGATGAAAACAGAGTAAGAAACTGGATTGATCGAAATATTGAACGGTATCGGGTATTTGGTTTTGGACTGTGGGCTGTATGCTTGAAAGAGACAGGCGAAATGATCGGTGACTGTGGTCTGACAATGCAGCTTATCAATGGAGAAATAAAACCTGAAATCGGATATCATATCAGAGCTGACAAGCAGCGAAAAGGATATGCAAAAGAAGCGGCGATTGCTGTCAGAGATTGGGCTTTTAACAATACTCCGTTCAACATCGTTTATTCTTATATGAAATATACCAACGAAGCATCTATCAAAACCGCTATGTCATACGGTTGCAAACAAGTAGATGAGTTTTCCGATGAAATAAATGGAATTACAAAAGTATTTGCGATTTCAAGAAATGAGTGGATTCACCGAAAATCCCGATTTGTCTAATAAATAATAATATAACACGCCAAAACCACGGTTCTGATCGAGCCGTGGTTTTTCAGTAAGCGCGAAAAATTATAAACGCGGTATAGATCGCGTAGAGCGCGATACATATCGCGCCCTCGATTCTGCCGATCTTTTTGCCTTTTGCCGCAAAAAGGTAGACGAGAAGCGTTACTATCGCAAGAAAGCTGACGTCGGTCAGAAGTCCGCTTTCAACGCGGAGAGGCGCGATCACACTCGTGATTCCGAGAATAAAAAGAATGTTGAAAAGGCAGGATCCTACGGCGTTGCCGACCGCGATCCCCGCCTCACCCTTTTTTGCCGCGACGAGTGATGTGACAAGCTCTGGCAGGGAAGTGCCGAGGGCAACGACGGTGAGTCCGATCAGCGTTTCACTCATTCCGAGGTCTGCCGCGATCACCTTTGCGTTATCAACAACGACGTCCCCGCCAACCACTACGGCAAAAAGTCCGCCGATTACGTAAACCAAACTCAAAAGCCACGAAAGATGCTCGCCGTCATCCGTGACGATTGGATTCCGTAGTGCTTTTCTTATGACGAAAAATAAATATACGGCAAGTGCGGCGAGAAACAGAGCCGCCTCGTAACGCTTGACTACGCCGTCAATAACGGCAATGGCAAGCGCGCCCGTCGCAAAAATATTCACGGGCATATCGCGCTTTATCACGTCAGCCTCTGCCCTCAGGGGGATGGCAAGTGACGTGATTCCGATGACGATCAAGAGGTTGAAAAGGTTTGATCCGATTACGTTTCCGACCGAAATTCCGCTCCCGCCACCAATGCTCTCGGAAATGCCGATAGCCGCCTCGGGCGCGCTCGTGCCGAAAGAAACTACCGTCAGTCCGATGATGAGTGAGGGCACGCGAAGCCTCGCCGCGATCGATGAAGCGCCGTCAACAAAAAAGTCCGCGCCCTTGATAAGCAGAAAAAGACCTGCAGCAAGCAAAATGTATTCCATACCCCACCTCCGCAATTATTATCGCCCGAATCAGACGATCTAATGCCCTTAAATGTAGGTTTTTACCGCTTAAAACGGCAACTCTACTGTCGGTAGAGTCCACTCTACTCAAAATTTACCTCTTTTTCAAACAGTATCTTGACTATTGACCGTAAAAATAGTATAATTATGCTATAAAAATATCCCCGGAGGAATTATAATATGAACAGAAAGAAAGCATACCCGCTTTATGAAACCACAGTATTCCGCGATTTCCGCGTAATGGTCGAGCAGTCGGCTGAAAACTTCCCCGACAGACCCGCCATTTCCTATAAGAAGAACCCCCGCGACAAGGAAACACAGAGCGTTACCTATCTGCAGGCAAAGAACGACATCCGCGACCTTGGAACCGAACAGATCGCCCTCGGTCTGCGCGACAAGAAGGTTGCAATCGTCGGCGGCGCATCCTGCGGCTGGGTCTATACCTATTTCTCGCTGATGGCTGTCGGTTCCGTCACCGTTCCGCTTGACAAGGAAATGCCCGCGCCCGACCTTGCGGCAACCATCGAGCGCGCATCCTGCTACGCTATCTTCTATGGCGCAGAGATCGCAGGCAAGCTTGATTATCTCAAGGAAAACACAAAGGCTGAGCTCTACGTTTGTATGAACGGCGATCCGCTTAAGGAGGGTGACCTCGCTCTTGCTTCCCTCATCGAGGCAGGCGGCAAGAAGTTTGCCGATGGCGACAATTCCTACTATGATTACGAGATCGACCCCGACCGTCTTGCAACCATCGTGTTTACATCGGGAACCACAGGCAAGGGAAAGGGCGTTATGCTTTCGCAGACCAATATCGTCACCGATATGACTCAGGGTATGTACCTCTTTGACATTACCCCCAAGACTCTCAATGTTCTGCCCCCTCACCACACCTTCGGCTCGACCGTCAACTACGTCGGCCACTACGCGCAGGGTAGTGAGATCTATATTACCTCTGGTATCAAGTATCTTCTCAACGAGCTCAAGGAGCAGCAGCCCACCCACCTCGTTCTCGTTCCCCTCTTTGTTGAAACTCTCTACCGCCGCATTTGGGCAACGGCAGAGAAGAACGGCATTGACAAGAAGCTGAAAACGGGTATGAAGCTTTCCGCGGCTCTCCGCAAGATCGGCATTGATAAGCGTCGTTCGATCTTCGCACAGGTTCACGAAACCTTCGGCGGCAAGCTCCAGATGATCATCTGCGGCGGTGCGGCTCTCAATCAGGATATCATCGATTTCTTTGACGCCATCGGCATCACCGTCCTCAACGGCTACGGCATCACCGAGTGCGCTCCTCTTGTTTCCTGCAACAGAAACGAGTGGCAGAAGAACGGAAGCGTCGGTCTTCCCATCATCGGCGAGGAAGTAAGAATTTTCGAGCCCGATGCAAACGGCGAGGGCGAGATCTGCGTCAAGGGTCCCAACGTAATGATGGGATACTACGAGGAGCCCGAGGCAACCGCAGCTGTTATTGATGAAGACGGCTTCTTCCACACCGGCGACTACGGCACGCTTGACGAAGACGGCTGGCTCTTCATCACGGGACGTAAGAAGAACCTCATCATCTTCTCGAACGGCAAGAACGTATATCCCGAGGAGATCGAAACCGAGATCTCGCGCATCCGCGGCGTTCTCGAGGTAGTTGTTTACGCAGGCGAGAGCAAGCAGAACCCCGAGCGTGAGGTCATCGTTGCCGAGATCTTCCCCGACTACGAGCAGCTCAAGAACGACGGCGTAACCGACATCAAGGAATACTTCGACGAGCACGTCAAGATCGCCAACACCCACATGGCACCCTACAAGAAGGTAGGCCTCGTCAAGATCCGTAAGGAAGAGTTCCTCAAGAACACCTCCAGAAAGATCACAAGATTTAATATTGATAAGTCGATTGACTGAAATTAATTGATCGAAAAAGATCGGGTATGACAAATTTGTTACGCCCGATCTTTTGATTTTTTTAAGAAATTTTTATTACCCTATTCCAATTTTGCAAAAAATAGTGTATAATAGTAGTGAAAAGACTGAAAGGAAGGTGCGGACAGATGATTTTTACCATTGAAGAAATAAAAAACCGTGTAAAACCCGTTGCGGAGAAGTATGCTCTGCGTGCGGTGTACGTCTTCGGATCGTATGCCCGCAACGAAGCCGATTCCGACAGCGATGTCGATATCCTTGTTGACAGAACGGGATCAAACATCAAAGGAATGTTTGATATGGGCAGTCTTTACAACGATCTTTGTGACTGTATTGGCAAGGAAATCGATCTTGTAACTACCCAAACTCTCGCACAGCAGAGTACTCAAAGCAGAATTCCCCATTTTGTTGAAAATCTCCATGAGGAAAGGATTCAGATTTATGGATAGATCGGATTGGCAGAAACTCATTCATATTCGGGTACATTGCGAAGATGTGGAAACTTTTATCAAACGCTTTGGCAGTGACTATAATATCTTCATTAATGATCGCGCATACTTTAATGCAGTTGCTATGTGCATCTTCCAAATCGGTGAGTTGTCGAACGCTTTGACTCCTGAATTCCGTGAAAAGACGAAAAAGGATATGCCTTGGGATATGATACGAGGTATGAGAAATTGGCTGGCACATTCATACGGCGAGGTAGATGCTGAAGTCCTTTGGGAAACTGCGAATAATGATATACCGAAATTAAAAGAATTTTGTATAAAAGTTTTGAATTAAACAATACGCCTCGGATACTGTGCAGTATCCGAGGCGTAATTATTATAACAGATTATTTATCTTTTCTTGAAAACGATCGCGGTTCCAAGGAGGGCGACGATCGCAAGAGTTCCGAAAGCTGCGGAAGCGCCGCATCCGCTCTTTTCGGGAGCAGGTGTGGTTTCGGGAGCCTCGGTGACTACGGGAGCGTCTGTGGGCTCGGGAGCTGCGGTGGTCTCGGGTGCTACTGTAGTCTCGGGAGCCTTTGTGGTCTCGGGTGCAGCGGTCGTCTCGGGGACCGTCGTCTCGGGAACAATACCCTTCAGCATTTCTGCGAAGGTACCTGTGAACCAGGTGTCGATCAGTCCCTTGACGGAATCGCCAACGGTAATGGTCTGCTCAACAAAATCATAAACCTTTGCGATCTTCGCAAGACCGATGAGCTGGCTTTCCGTCTGGATGTCAAACGAGGTGGAGGTCGGGTTGAACCAGGACATATCTGCCTTGGCATACTTGGTGTCAGCTACCTTCTCGGCAACAGCAAGAGTGGGGTACATACCGTCGCGGGTTACCCATCCGAGTGCGGAAAAGTCAAATCCGGACATTTTTATAGTAGCCATAACGCCGGTGATTTCCTCAAAGCTGACAACGGTGGGACGGAGCGACGCGATCATATCGAACGCGTCAGCCTGTTTTTCAACATACTCGGTGCCGGCGGTTACCTTGTAGAGAGTGTTGATCTTGTCTGCACTGAAGTCAAGTCTCGCCATAAGCGAGGTATCGGAAAGGGAATAGCAGTTGGTGAAGGTTGCCTCAAGTGTGTTGTGGGGTTCTGCAGATGCATAGCCCGCGCCAAGTCCGATCCAGGACATTGCGGCAGATGCGGGGGTGTAAGAGGACTTGGAAATACCGCTGTTGAAGCAGTCGGTGAAGTTCAGCACGGTGGGAGCGGTGTCGCCGGAGTTTGCTCTTCCGATAAATGCGCCCGCCTGGGTCGCGGTAGCAGAAACAGTACCGTCAAAATGGCAATTTGTGAGGTTGATGGTGGTCTTTGCGGTTACGGTACCGATGATACCGCCAACCTGCTTGCAGTCTGCGATGATATCGCCTCCCACGTAGCAATTTACAAAATCGGTGCTGGTGTTTGCGTTGCCGGTGATACCGCCGACCATGGTAAGGCCGGAGTTCTTGGTCGTGATGTTACCGGTATAAACGCAATCCTTGAAAAGATTGCCCGCAATGTTCGAATAAGCAACGATACCGCCGCACCATTTTGCACCCGCGGTAATAATGGTTGCATCGGAACGGAGATTGGAGTACTCGCAGGGAGTACCGGTCTTCTGGGGTCTGGAGTAACCTACGAACGAGCCTGCGGTATCAGCCGCGGTGTTTATGTACGCACCGGTGAGGTAGATGTTTTTCACACCGCCCGCACCCTGAGAGCCGACGAGACCGATGTTTTTGGTAGGATGAGGAGCATCCTCGCTACCGATCTTCATATTCGCGATGGTAACAGCCTGGCCGTCAATGCCGCCGAGCTTGCCTTCAAGCAGACCGGCGAATGCATAGTTGTTGCTGATTCCGATGGGGGTCCACTGATGTCCGCCAAGGTCGATGTTCTTGGTGATAACGAACGTTTTGCCGAAGAACGCACCGGGGTCCTTGTGGTCGTCGCCCTGATATTCGTTTGCAAGATATGCAAGGCCCGCAAGCTTTGCGGCGGTGTCAAGCTCGAAATAATCCTTGTCTGCGGAGAACCATGCGGTATCGGTGGTCGTGCCGTCCCACTTGTCGAATTCGGTGTCAGCCGCCGAAGTGCCCAAAACTGTCGAACACATCAAGGAAAGGATCATACAAGCCGAGAGTAAATACGAGATGATCTTTTTCATTTTCTAATAAAGCTCCTTTTCTTATTATTTTTGTTTCGGCATTTCTGCCGTATAATTTTCGCTTATGTATTTTGAAAGTTTCCAGACATTCTGGCTCCAGATCATAAGCTTGCCGGAGGAAGAAAGCTTTTTCCACCAGTCCTCCGTCTCGCTGAATTTTCCGCCGTCATAGAGATTGACCTCATTGGTCCAATAAGGCTTGCGGAGTGAATGTCCGCTGACCGAAAGATATGTGCGGCAGAGCGTTAAGTAATCGGCTAGCTCGCGGTTTTCGGGATCGTAGCCGAGCCATTTGTCGAGAAGCGATGTTCCGTAGAAATAGAAGAAGCACTTCTCGGAGCCAGTTTCGCGGGCGAGATTGTACATCTCCCTTGAATTGACCTGGATCTGACCGCTCTTGTCATCGACTTGAACGAAAACGCGTCCCGCGCAAAGCTTCAAGGCTTCGTAAAGCGTGCCGATCTTGTATTCGGTCACGTTGCCCTTGTCATCCTTATATTTCAGCGCCCGGAGCTGTTCAAACGTCCAATCAGTGACCGAAAGCGATTGCGGGTAGCCGGTCTTTCCGACATAGTTTGCGGCGTCGGTCGCTTTTGCAAGGGAAGCGTCGTGCAGCAGCACGGCAATACCGTCGCGCGTCAGCTGCGTATCAAATTCAACGCAGTCTGCGCCCGCCAGGATCGCGCTTGCGATTCCTTCGATAGAATTGTCGGGATAGTTGTCGCTGTCGCCGCGGTGAGCCTTGATGGTTATTCGGCCGTCGGGACAGGTGACAGCGTAAGTTTTTTCATTGAAATCAAGCATCCAAGCAGGCGGAGTATAATTTTTTGCCCAGAACGGAGTGAAAAGCGAGATATTGCTCGCGATCGGATTCATCTCTGCTTCGGTAAAAATCGAGTATCTGTAATCCGCGTCCGAGTCAAGCTTCAACTCCTCGGCAAGAGCCATTCCCACAAGCTTTTTGCCCGCCGCCTGAAGCGCGGCGCCGCTTCCGCCGATAACGTAAATTTTACTGCCGGATACCTTGATCGAGTAGTCAAAATACCCGCATTTTACGTCAGAGGGAGTGCGGGACGTGAAGCCGATAAGAATTTCTTTGTCCTTACCCGCGCTATTGTCGCTGCGTCTTTTGGGTGAAATATCGGTTTTTGCCAAAAACGTGGCTGCGATCTCTTCGGCAATCGTTTTTTCTCCCGAGTTTGAGATAACGGGGAAGATTATTTCATATTCCGAAGCAAGTCTTGCCGCCACACTATCGGCGGATACCGCTTCGTCAACGTAATTCATTGTGAAGCTGTAGCCCTTTTCGATTGCGGCTTTTACTTCCTTCTTGATCATTTCTCTGAAATGATCTATTCCGCGGAGCAGCGCTTCCTCACTGCCGCCGATGATAACGATCTTCGAGCCCGTCTGTAAAACTGAGAAGGTGAAGTTACCTTCCGCGTCTTTTTGAGCCTCGACGCTTTCGGCACGGTTGGTCGCGCCGATGAGGATCTCCTTGTCATCGTTTTTGAGCGGTTCCTCGGGCGCGATCGCCATCCAGTCGTTGGTGTGCACCAGCTTGATGCCATAGGAGGCATTGATCTCGTCGGAGAGGGATCTTACCGCTGTAACGATCTCTTTTGAGGCTGTCGCGGGGTAAACGAAGGTATAGCCTTCAAGACTTATCAGCTCGCGCGGTATTGGAGCTACGGTAGTTTCTCCTGTTTCCACGGTGCTTTCATCGCAGGAAACGAAAGAAAGCGCGATCAGAACGGCAAAAAGGGAAAGACAAATCGAAAATAAAATCTTTTTGATCTTCATTACGGATAATTACTCGTACTGCTCCATCATAGCATCAAGCTGTTTCTGGAAGGTTGAGCCCTTGCTTGCCCAATAGGAAGACCAGTTTGCGGAGGAAGAGCTTGCAAGCAGAGTTCTGAACGCCTGCGCGGGATTTCCGAGCGCGGCGGAGTAGGTGAAGCCGAATTCGTAGCAAAGACCGTCGTGGATAATGTCAAGCATCTGCATTGCGTTGACGTCGTTTGCGACTCTCGATTTCAGAAGTACCTCAAAGTATGCAACCGTGGTGGTCTCGTAAGACTTTGATGCGGTGAGCTCAAGAACCGCGCCGATCTTGTCGAGATTCGTTGCGTTTCCGGGTACGAGGAACATTGTGTAAACGTCGGAGAGAGCGGAATAGTACTTGCCCTGCTCTTTGTCAAGCATGGGGTAGGGGATGATACCGAAACCGCCGTTGATCTCGCTTGAGTTGAAGTCAACGCCCCATTCCATACCGCCGTGGGTAAAGAGGGTGTGTCCTTCGATAAAGAATTTCTCGGAATTGCCCTTGCTGGAGGTGATGTAGGTTGCGTTGTCGCTGTAGAGGAGCTGGTTGAGCTTTTCGACGATAGTTACCATTCTGTCATTGTTCATAGCGATCTTGTATTGGTCATTCTCAAACGCTACGATCGGCTGATCAAACGCTGCGAAGTAACCGTCGATGATCGTTTTGAGGTAAATGTTACAACCGTAAATGTCGTTCTGGTCCCAGTCCTGATTTCCGTCATCGCGGGAATACTCCTTGCTTATTTCAAACAGACGGTCGATGGTCCAGTTCAGGTTATTGACCTCGTCGTAAAGCATCTCGGAAGTTCTGCCTCCCTGAGTTTCGAGAAGCTCCTCGTTGAAATACATACAAAGACCTTTGCCCAGAGTGAGCTGTGAGGCGTCGCCGGATGCCATATAAAGCTTGTCACCGATCGTGAGATTCTTTGCCATATCGGAGCGCGAGCCCCACCAGACCTTGTCAAAGTTCAGGTGAGGAATCTCAAGCAGATTGGCTACCAAGCCTTCCGCGGCGAGAGTGGGAGCCTGGAACGCGGCAGCACAGATGACGTCAACAACGTATCCGGATGCGATGTTGTTGCGCACTCTTGCGATAAGCTCACCTTCGTTGACGGTCTCGTAGGAGATGGTAACTCCGAGCTGACCCTCTACGAAATACTGTCTTGCGCTGATCGCGGTTTTTACGGTATCCGCCGGATCGTCAGCCGAAACCAGAAACTCGTCAACCGCACCCGCACGGTCCGCGCGGAGCAGCATTGTGAAGGTTTCGTTGTTGAAATTAAGCGAAGGGTCGAGCTCAAGGTCGTCATCACCGGGAGCCTCGGTGGTCTCGGGGATGGCTTCAGTAGTAGCGGCGGCACCCGCAGTGGTTTCGGGTGTCTCCTCTCCGGTATCCGCACAGCCCGATGCCATCAGGACGGACATGAGCATGGATAACATCAGTAAGCATGCTAAAAATTTTTTCATGAATTCTCCTTCTGCCGCTGAAGCGTCTGCGCAAAGCTGATGCCGTGCGGCGGTGTTATTGTTTTTGGTTGAGAGGGCATCTGCCATTTCCTCTCAAATTTTAATTAATTATAACATATAAATTGATTACTGTCAACTGATTTATTAAAAACAGAATAACAGAATTAACTTTTAAGTTTTCTCTTGACTTTTATTCCCATTTGTGCTATTATTATAATGTATGTAAAAATCCAAGCAACCATGAAAGGGTTAAGAAATGAAAAGAACATTTATTGCCGACGTTAAGCCGGGCGAGCAGGTTAAGATCGCCGGCTTCGTTGAAAATTGCCGTAACAAGAAGGCACGCGCGTTCCTCGTTATCCGCGATATGACGGGTAAGGTTCAGGTCTACGTTGAGAAGGAAGGCAACGAGGCTCTTGCAGCCGTTGTCGATCAGCTCACCATCGACTCGGTCGTTACTATCGAGGGCGAGTGCATCGCTAACGAATACGTAAAAATGGGCGGAATGGAGATCATCCCCTCCTCTATCCGCATCGAATCTATCGCAGACGCGCTTCCCATCAAGGAAGACTCCGCAATCGACTCGCGCCTTGACTACCGTTGGGTAGACCTCCGCACCGAGCGCAATACTCTCATCTTCCACGTTCAGAGCGAGATCACCGCTGCAATGCGCGATTATCTTCTCAAGAATAAGTTCACCGAGCTTCACTTCCCCAAGATCATCGGCGCGGCTTCCGAGTCGGGCTCCGAGGTCTTCAAGCTCAACTATTTCGACCGCGATGCATATCTTGCGCAGTCGCCTCAGTTCTACAAGCAGATGGCTATGGCAGCGGGACTCGAGAGAGTCTTTGAATGCGCTCCCTGCTTCCGTGCTGAAAAGTCGCACACCAACAAGCATGCGACCGAGTTCACCTCCTTCGACCTTGAGTTCTCCTACGTTGAGTCCTTCCATGACGTAATGGCTCTCGAGGAAGAGATGCTCACTTACGTACTTGGCAGAGTAAAAGAGAAGTACGGCGAGGATATCGAGAGAATCTTCGGCATCGAAGTCGTTGTTCCCACCAATCCTTTCCCGATCCTTTCGGTTGCAGAGATCTACAGACTCCTTGAGGAAAGATACGGCTACACCTGCCCCGAGTCCGAGAAAGGCGACCTTACCACCGATGCTGAGCGTATGACTCACCGCCTTGTTAAGGAGATGTATGGTCACGAGTTCCTCTTCGTCACCGATTTCGCGCAGGACAAGCGTCCATTCTATCATATGCGCGACGAGCAGGGTGTTCCCCAGGGTTACGACCTCATCTGGCGCGGCGTCGAGATCACTTCCGGCGCACAGAGAGAGCACCGCTATGACCACCTTTGCGCAAATGCGGCAGAGAAGGGACTTGGCGAGGACGTTAAGTTCTATACCGAGTTCTTCCGTTACGGCTGTCCTCCCCACGGCGGATTCGCTATCGGCGTAGACAGACTTACAATGCTCTTCCTCGGCATCCCGATCAAGGAAGCTATGTTCCTCTTCCGCGGACCCGACAGACTGCATCCCTAAGATATGCACTTGTAAAACTGCGTTTTAATTAAAAATCAATAAAGCCGCACAGAACCCGATTCTTTGCGGCTTTTTCATAGGAGTTCCCATGAACACTCAGGAAAAAGCAAAAAAGCTCATCCCCGAACCTCCGAAGAATATAAAGGTCTTCAACACTCGCCGCAAGCCTAAGAAGCGCAAGTTCCTGCCTTGGGTGGCGCAGACCATCATCTCGTGGCCCGATCTCAAGAAGAGAAACGCCAAGCTGACCCGCACGAATATGGAGGCGCTTGACGGCAAGCCATATCTCTTGCTCATTAACCATGCTTCGAAGGTCGATCTGAATATGATGTATAAGGCGACTCATCCGCAGCCGCTTGTCAATGTAATGACCATCGAGGGCTTCCGCGACTTCACTTTGCCGCTGATGGACCTGCTCGGCGTCATCGGCAAGAGAAAATTTATTCAGGACCTCAATCTTATCCGCAATATCAAATATACAATCAAGGAGCTCGGCGCGATCTTCGTACTGTTCCCCGAGAGCCGCTATTCGCTCGACGGAACGACGTCGTATATCACTCCCTCGGTCGGCGCGCTCGTTCATATGATCAAGGTGCCGGTTGCCGTGCTGACTCTGCACGGAAATTTCGTCACCCATCCGCAGTGGAACAAGAAGAACAAGCATACTTACGTTGAGGGCGAGATCCGTCCGATCGTTCTGCCCGAAGAGGCGGAGAATATATCCACCGATGAGGTCAACCGTCGAATCGCCGAGGCTTTCGTTTACGATGACTACAAGTGGCAGTATGAAAACAAGGTCGTCATCGACGACCCCGACCGCGCAAAGGGACTGCACTCGATTCTTTATAAATGTCCGCGCTGCGGCAAGGAATTCGAGACCGATTCCGCCGGATGCGAGCTTTGGTGCAACGCCTGCGGCGCAAGATGGGAGCAGGACGTTTATGGCAGACTCCACGCCACCGACGGCGGAGAAACAATCTATGAACATATCCCCGATTGGACGAAGTGGGAGCGCGAATGCGTCCGCGAAGAGGTGCGAAACGGCACGTATTACTTCGAGGACAACGACGCGCGCATTGAAACTCTTCCGAACTGGACGAAATTCCACAAGCACGGCCACGGCAGAGTCATTCAGACTCTCGAGGGCACGCGTGTGGAGGTCGATTCCTACTACGGCGGCGAGCCGACGGTGCTCTTCCGTCCCGCGCTCGACCTTGACTCGATGCACATCGAGTACGATTACCTCGGCTGGGGCGACTGCATAGACATCTCCGTCCCCAAGGACTCCTTCTGGTGCTACCTCTCCGGGCGCGATCAGATCACCAAGATCTCGTTCGCAACCGAGGAGATCTATTTCCTCGCGAAGGAGAAGGCGGCGCGCGTGAAGAGAGAAAAGATAGAGAAAAAGAACGAAGAATAATACAAAATCCTCGCCCGCGCGGCGAGGATTTTGGCTTTTAAAATAGAAATATATTAAAAATGCTTTGTCAACATATACAAAAAGAGCGCCTATGCTCGCACTTTCAAGCAGGGGTGAAGGGGGCGAAGCTCCCTTCAACGCTGACGATGTCATCCTGAGGGCGCGTCCGCAGACGTGTTGCGCCCGAAGGATCTCGTGACGCGCAAATTGTTCTTTGCGCGTCGCGGTGCTGGCGAAGTGGTCTGCACTGCACCGACCCAACTAAATGTATATGAATGTGAAAAATCACTGTGCGATTTCTAAATTACACAGTGATTTTCTTATTTTGTATATGAATGTGCAAACAATGCAATTTATCAAAATTTTACGGTGATTCACAGCAGACTTCATCGTGCAGGCACCGCGCTGCCCGAGGAACAACTCGGTCAGCACGAGATCCTTCGGCGGCAGTTGGTCTGCGGACGCCGCCTCAGGATGACATCGTTCTTTTGTGTGCATGGGGCTTCGCCCCCTGCACCCCTGTATGCAAGTGCGAATATATAGTTTCTGTCTTTTTTCAGTGCCTAAGATCAACCTTTGAGGCTATGTATTGCTTTAAAGCTTTTTCAATAGGTTTAGAAATATTATCCGGAATTTTATCAATTTCAAAGTATTTCAAATCATCGACTTCACCCGGTTGGCAGTGAAGTTCGCCGCTATAATCTTTGCATATATATACAATATCTACATTTGAAACTTCATCACCGTTTGGGTATACATAATGGGTATCTTTGCCTGAAAAAACTCCAAAAAGTTCCAAACTGTTTGCAATCAATCCGGTTTCTTCAAACAATTCTCTTTTAGCGGCTTCCTCGACATTTTCATCAAGCTCGACCGAGCCTCCCGCATAACCCCAACAATGGTTATCGCTTCTTAATTGAAGCAATATTCTTCCTTCTTTGTCCTCAACAATCACGCTTGCACCGACCTGCAACAGCGGTCGGTGACCGACAATCTTTCTTAAATCCATTATATAGCTTGACATAGTTTTATCTCCTTAAAGATTTACCGATTGGATTATAGTATTATTTAAACCTATCAAACCACATCGTCAGCTCCTCGCGCATCACGGGCGTGGTGGTGTGTCCGACGCCGTCGAGGAGGTGGAGCTCGATGTAGCAGCCCGCGCGGCGGACGGCTTCGGTGTAACCGACCGAGATCATATAGTCGATCGTTTGGTCAGCCGTTCCGTGCCAGATCTTGATCGGGCAGGGAGGGATGACGACCTTTTCGCCGTCAGCATTGATGAAAGAACGGCTCTTGTGCGGATTAAAGCCGATCGTGTTCTGCTCGCACCATTCCTCGGTCGGGAAACGGTGAGTGACCCTTATTCTGTCGCGCGGTGAGTTACCGGTAGCCGGCTGCTTTTCGGTTTTATCCCATGAACCGAGGCAGGAGTGACCGTTCACGTCCACGGTGTCCAGATTCAGTCTGGGGAAGAAAATGCCTGCGGCGGTGACGATGTTCGGGAACATTCCGATGAAGTTGAACGCGCTCTGTCCGCCCATCGAGCCGCCCGCAACCAGCACTTGACGCGAGAGGTTGTATTTTCTCGTCACATATTTGTATGCGCGGAAAGCCGCCATAAGGTGCTCGAAGCATCCTTGTGTGCGCCCGTGCGGCTCCGAGCCGTTAACGTCGAGGGCGGCGTAGCCCGCGTTTATACACTGGGTGACGAACGCAAGACCGCCGATCTGGTTTTCGCTCTCGCAAACTCGCATTCCCGAGCCGTGGAAGGATATGATGAGGGGCGTTTCCTCGCCGTCGTCGGTGTAGGAATCGGGCAGCGCGAGAACGCATTCGCATTCTTGCATTTCCACCCGGTCGCGCACCTCGTTGGCAGTCGAGTCGCTGACGTCGCGGTAGTGGTTGTATTCGACGTTAAAGAATATGTATTCTCTTACTGAATCGTCGCCCATCGGTTTGCCCTTGTGAGAGATGGGGCGGATAGTTTTTCTGATCTCCATTATATTTTTCCTCGCAATTTTTCCATAATTTTGTTGCCGCCTTTGCCGAAATAATCGTGAAGGGTGATGTATTCGGCGTAAAGACGTTCGTATTTTTCGTGATTTTCGGGATTCGGGGTATAAATATCAAAATCCTTGCAGGACATTGCCTTTACGGCACTTTCGATATCGGAATATTCGCCCGCGGCGCAGGCGGCGTTTATCGCGGCGCCGAGCGCGGGGACTTGCGGACATCGGCTTGCCATTATCGGAAGCCCGATAACGTCGGCGTAGATCTGCATCAAAAGCTTGTTTTTGCCGACGATTCCGCCCGCGGCGCGAATCTCACGGACGGGAACGCCGCTTTTTTCGTAGTTTTCAATTATCGCGCGAGCTCCGAAGGCGGTGGCTTCGATGAGCGCACGGTACATCTGCTCGGGGCGTGTCGAGAGTGTCAGACCGACGAAAAGACCCGAAAGATGCGGATTGGCAAGGCAAGATTTGTTGCCGTTGAGCCAATCAAGAGCCATAACCCCGCCCGAACCGGGTGGGAGAAGGGTGGCTTTTTCTGTCAGAAGCGACTGAACCGAGATGCCTTTTTCCTCTGCCTCTCGCTCGTAGCGCGCGGGAACGCAGTTATTGGCAAACCAACCAAGCGCGTCGCCCGAGCTCGTCTGACCCGAGGCGTATCCGTGTTTGCCCGCGTAGTATATGTCGGGCAGGGAAGCCGTCACACCTGCGACAAAATGCGGCCCGTCGCTCATTATCATAATTCCCGTCGAGGTGCCGATGGTCATTATCATCTGCCCCGCGCCCGTGATGCCAATGCCGAGGATGGGGGAATATGAATCGGCGGTTCCAGCAGAAACAGTGATCCCTTCGGGCAGACCGAGCTTTTTTGCTATTTCGGGGCAAAGACTTGCCGCCTCCGTGCCGGGGTGCGCAACGACCTTATTCTTAAATGCACAGGTCAGCTTTTGTGGCAAGCTTATAAGATCGGGATGATATGCGCGGAGAAATTCGGCATCGGGGTAGCCGAGCTTTTCGTCATAAAAAGCCTTGGCTTTCATAAGCGGGAGGCTGAATGTAGGTTTGCCCGCAAGGAGCAAGGTAAGATAGTCGGCAAGCTCGATGAAGCATTCGGCGGCGCCGTAAACCTCTCGGTCGCACGTGAAAGCTTCGATGGCTTTCATAAAAAGACTTTCGGGCGAAATGCTGCCGCCGTACCAATCAAGATAGGGGCGGTTTTGCTCCTTGCATATCTCTTCAACGCGCTTTGCCATTTCTGTCGCGCCGTGATGCTTCCACATTTTTACCCAAGCTTGAGGATGTGCCGCAAACTCGGATTTTTCGCAGAGTGGGATGAGATTTTCATCCACCGCCAAAACCGTGCTGACCGTCGTATCCATTGCGATTCCGACGATATTTTCGGGTGAAGGACAATTATTTACAAGCTCCTTTACAACCGCTTCAAGTGCCTCGCGGAAGTCGCGCGAATGCTGGAATGCGACGTCGCCCTCAAGCGGAGTGCCGTCGGGCAAAGCTTCGGTCATGACCCCGTGCGGGTAATCCATCACAGCCTCTGCACAGATGCGCCCATCGGAGGTGTCGGCAAGTATTCCTCTGCAGGAAAGCGAGCCGAAATCAAGTCCTATCGTGTATTTCTTCATTCTCTTGCAAGCTTGTATATCAGGTCAAAGGCAAATTCAAGATCTTCGATAGAGCAATGATCTTGAACGAAATGGGAGGTGCAGGCGATCCATCTTTTGCCCTTGAGCGTCTTGAAAACGCGTCTTATCTCGGCTTCGAGTTGATCTTGCGGCAGAATTCCGATGGCGGTCTGCACGCAAACGCCGCCCATAATGGCAAAGGAATCGGCGTATTTGTCGAGATAAAGATCGTATGACATTCCCGCGCTCTCCTGCCAGGGGTGAAGCAGGTCGATGCCAAGCTCGGCAAGCTCGTCGGTGACCTTCGATATGCATCCGTCAGAATGCAGACTGCAAAGCGCGCCGCGCGAGTGAACGTGATCTATTACTTTTTTTAGATGCGGGCGGATGATCTCGCGCCAGATCTCGGGGTTGAACATCATATCCTTCTGCGAGCCCCAGTCATCCGAAATATGTATCATATCAATGCCAAGGTCTATCGCGCGGTCGGCAAAGGCACAAGTCCATTCTGCCTGACGACGGTAGAGCTCGTCGAGTTCATCGGGGTAGAGAACAAGCCACATAAGCTGATTTTCAATGCCGAAAACATTGTTGAAATTCTCGAAGAAGCCGGGCGTCTGCATATAGCAAAAGCGCCCTCTTTCCTTGTGATGGGCGAGGGATGCCTTGATCTTTTCATAAGAAGCACGCGTGGGATCGGTGAAAATATTGTCTTCGAGCAAAAGATCGGGCGTCAGCTCGTCGTTTTCCGAGGCGATCTTCTCGATCAGCTTCTTATCCCAAGGGCGCGGCGCGCCAAAGATGTGCGCGGCGTCAAATTCATATTTATCCTCAAAGGCGGCAACCGAGCCCCAGCGTTCATTTATCTGATCGGTCAGATTGGCATAGACCCAACCGTATATCGGCTGACGGTCATATTCCTTGCCAAGTATCGCAGCGCGGACACGTTCGGTGCTGTTCATAGTAATATCTCCCTCTTAGTATGTTTCCTTAATTATAGCATAAATCCGATAGGTTTTCAAGCGAATGGAAAATAAAAGAAGGAATATTTTATTTGAATCGGATTCCGATCTCCAATAAAATATTCCTTACGTTTAAATTAAAAAATGATGATTTTTAAGTTGACCTCAAAAAGGTTATTATATCTATTATACATTACTTTATATTAAAAGTCAATATCAAAAACAAAAAAATTATACCCAATCAAAAAAATCTCCCGATTGCACATAAAATAAATTTTTTCTTCCATATAATTATTATTTTAGCTATTGACTTTTCAGGGAAAATATGCGATAATATTAAAGGGAAACCTTTTTTTATTTCCCCACTTCCTTAAATTAAAAGGGGTGTTTATTATGAAAATATTACTTGGCGGCCTTCATCAGGAGGTCAACTCTTTCGCTCCCGGCAGAACTACGATTGCGGAGTATAAGAGAAAGCAGTGTTACTTTGGGCAGGAAATGCTCGACTATGCCGCAGTGCATCCTCGTTGCAACGAGGGCGCAGACGGAATCGCTTCCTCTTTCCGCGTGCTTCGTGATGCGGGAGCTCAAATTATTTCGGGCGGATTTATGAGCGCACAGCCCGGCTCCATCATCGAGCAGCCCGTGCTTGATTACTACATCGAAGAGATCAAAAAGGCTGCACGCGAAAATCTTCCTCTTGACGGCGTTGTGCTCTTTATGCACGGCGCGGCACAGAGCGAGGAAAGCGACGATCCCGAGGGCGATATCGTAGTTGCGGTACGCGAGATCGTTGGCGAAGACGTTCCGATCACCGTCGGACTCGACCTTCACGCAAACATCAGCGAGCGTATGGTCAGAAACGCAAACACCATTTCCATTTATCAGAGATATCCTCACGTTGACGTGTGGGAGACCGGCGAACGCGCGGCAAATCTTTGCATAGACATCGTATCGGGCAAGATCAATCCCAAGATGGCTTACGTGCAGATCCCCATGATCGTTCCCGCAAGCTCCTATACCACCGAGACCGAGCCCTTCCGCTCACTTATGGCAAAGGGTCACGAATATGTGAAGTCGGGCAAGCTTCTCGATTTCTCGATCTCGCAGATGCAGCCCTGGCTTGACGTCAAGGACGGCTATTCATCCGTTGTTGCTATCGGCGAGGACGGCGAGGTTGCCGCAGAGATCGCAAAGGAACTTGCTGAGGGCCTTTGGAATATGCGTCACGAATTCAAGACCGATCTTACAAGTGTTGATGACATCATTAAGATCGCGGAGAAGAATGACAGCGGTAAGCCCGTTATTATGAACGACTTCGCAGATTCCTCGAACGCAGGCTCCGCGGGCGACAGCCCCGAGGTCATCGAGCGTATTCTCGCGCTTGAAAGCGACGTCAAGGGTCTTATGTACATCAACGATGCTCCCTTTGCTCTCGCTTGTCGCGAGGCAGGCGTCGGCAACATGGTTAAGGCTAACCTCGGCGCAACCATCAGCACCAAGCTCTATACTCCCGTGGCTGTCGAAGCTGAGGTCAGAGCCGTATTTGACGGAAAAGTTTCTTTCCACGGAATGTTCGTTGACTTTGGTCCCAGTGCAGTTGTCAAGATCCGCAATACATACGTTGTTGTCACCACACAGCACCGCTATAACGGTGACCCCGCGCTTTATCGCGCATTCGGTTACGATCCCATAGACTTCCAGATGGTAGTCGTTAAGGCTTGCACATCCTTCCGCGCATTCTACGGACCTCTCACCGACCTTATCTATCCCGCATCCACCAAGGGTGCCGCAACCGCAGACCTTCTCTCGCTTCCCTTCGAGAAGATCCCCGCAAGCTTCTATCCCTTCTCCGACGGTGAATTCACACCCGTAGCGATCGTAAAGTAAATTATTAAAAAACATAAAGGAGCCCACGATGAAAAAGACAGACATTGTCATCATTGGCGCAGGTGCCGTAGGTTCTGCGCTCGCACGTGAACTTTCCAAGTACAAGCTCGACGTTACCGTAGTTGAAAAGAACTCGGACGTTGGCGGAGACGCTTCCAAATCCAACAGCGCGATCATCCACACCGGCTATGACGCAAAGCCGGGTACTCTTGAGAGCAGACTTGTAGTTGCCGCTAACCCCATGTACGATGAGATCTGCAAGGATCTCGACATCCCCTTCAAGCGCATCGGCGCAATTCTTCCCGCATTCAACGACGAACAGCTCGAGCAGCTTCCCGCAATCAAGCACAAGGCTGTCGAAAACCGCGTTTACGACGTTGAATATAAGACTCCCGAAGAGCTTCTCGCAATGGAGCCCGAGCTCAATCCCTGCGTAAAGGGCGGACTTTTCATTCCCCGCGAGAGCATCATCGACCCCTTCCTCTTCTGCATCGCACTTGCAGAGAACGCGGCTGACAACGGCGTTCACTTCGAGCTCGCTACCAAGTGTATCGGTATCGAAACCAAGGACGGCGCAGTTACCACCGTCAAGACAGATAAGGGCGACATCGAGTGCAAATACATCATCAACGCCGCAGGACTTTACTGTGACGAGATCGCTTCTTACGTTGGTAAGAACGATTACTACGTAAATCCCCGTAAGGGTCAGTTCTACATACTCGATAAGAAGACCTCCTGCAAGGTCAACTACATCGTTCTCCCCATCCCCACCAAGATCACCAAGGGTAAGCTGATGTGCCCCACCATCCACGGCAATATGCTCGTTGGTCCCACCGCAGAGGATCTTACCGACAAGCTCGACAAGAGCACCAACAAGGAGGGTCTCGACTCGATCGCCGCTGACGTTCGCAAGATGATCCCCAACGTAAATCTCCGCGACACCATTACCCAGTACTCCGGTCTTCGTCCTCAGCGTAATCCCGAGGGTCTCAACATTGATATGTACGACGATCTTAAGGGCTACGTCAACATCTCCGGCGTACGTTCCACCGGTCTTACCAACTCGGTTGCAGTTGCAAAGTACGTAGCCGATCTTCTTATCGAAAACGGTCTTAAGGCTGAGCCCAAGACCAATTTCATCAAGACCCGCAAGGGCACTCCTCACTTCGTTGATCTCTCCGCTGAGGAGAAGGCAGAGCTCATCGCTAAGGATCCCCGCTACGGTAACGTAATCTGCCGTTGCGAGACCATTACCGAAGGTCAGATCTGCGACGCTATCCACCGCACTCTCGGTGCTACCACCGTTGACGGCGTAAAGCGCCGCCTCCGCGCAGGTATGGGTCGTTGCCAGGGCGGCTTCTGCGGTCCCCGTGTAATCGAGATCATCGCACGCGAGCTTGGCATTTCTCCCGATGAAGTTTGCAAGAACGACAAGGGCTCCGAAATGCTCACGGGCTTCGTAAGATAAGAAAGGAGAGGACTAAAAATGGCTGAAAAAATTTATGACGTGATAGTTATCGGCGGCGGACCTGCAGGTCTTGCTGCAGCAGTCGGCGCAAAGGAAGCAGGCGCAGAAAAGGTTCTCATCGTTGAGCGTGACGTAAGCCTTGGCGGTATTCTCCAGCAGTGTATCCACCCCGGCTTTGGTCTTAAGCACTTCAACGAGGAGCTTTCCGGCCCCGAATATGCATACCGCTTTATCGAAAAGGTAAAGGCTACCGACATCGAGGTTAAGCTTAACACTATGGTTCTCGAGGTTGGCACCGACAGCGTTGTCGGCATCAACCCCATAGACGGTCTCTTCACCGCAAAGGGCAAGGCAATCGTTCTCGCAATGGGTTGCCGCGAGCGTACCCGCGGAGCTATTATGACTCCCGGTACCCGTCCCGCAGGAGTTTATACCGCAGGTGCGGCACAGCGTCTTGTTAACCGTCAGAATATGATGGTTGGTAAGAAGGTCGTTATTCTTGGTTCCGGTGACATCGGTATGATCATGGCTCGCCGTATGACTCTCGAGGGCGCACAGGTTCTCGCAGTTGCAGAGATCATGGACTACACCGCAGGTCTTACCCGTAACCGCGTTCAGTGCCTTGATGACTTCGGCATTCCGCTTCTTCTCTCCCACACCATCGTTGAGATCAAGGGTCACAAGAGAGTTGAGGGCGTTGTGATCGCAGAGGTAGATCCCGCGACCAAGCAGCCCATCGCAGGCACCGAGAAGCTTTATGAGTGCGACACTCTCCTTCTTTCCTGCGGTCTTATCCCCGAAAACGAGCTCACCCGTGAGGCGGGCATCAAGATCAATCCCATCACAAACGGCCCCGAGGTCAATCAGTTCATGCAGACCAGCAGCGAGAATATCTTCGCTTGCGGTAACGTAGTTCACGTAAACGACCTCGTTGACAACGTAACCGACGAGTCCCTCCGCGCAGGTAAGTATGCGGCGCAGTATGCCCTTGGCACTCTTCCCAAGGCAGAGGAGATCCCCTCCGTTACAGGCAACAACGTCCGTTATATTTGTCCCCAGAGAATCTGCCCCGATGCACCCGCAAAACTCTTCTTCCGCGCAGGCGCTCCCAAGCTCGGCGTAACCATGAAGGTTTATGCTGATGATAAGGAGATCTACTCCAAGAAGCTCATCAAGATCAACCCTGGTGAGATGGAGCACGTAGAGGTAACTCCCGAGCAGATGAAGGGCGTATCCGCCATCAAGATCGAAGTAATTTAAGGAAGGAGAACGAATTATGATAACCAAGGATATTATTTGTATCACCTGCCCCCAGGGCTGTATCATTAAGGTTTCGGGCGACCCCACCAAGGGCGAGATCGCAAGCTGCGAAGGCTTCAAGTGCCCCCGCGGTAAGAAGTACGCAGAGAACGAATTCGTTCATCCCGTTCGCATACTCACCTCGTCCGTAAAGACCGAGGGCGCAAGCGTTCCGCTTGTAGCGGTCAGAACCTCCGCACCCATTCCCAAGGAGCTGCAGATGGCAGCAATGGAAGAGGTAAAGAAGCTCACCGTAACAGCTCCCCTCACCCCCGGCGACGTGATCGTCGAGAACTTTATGAATCTCGGCGTAAACCTCGTAGCTTCGGGTTCGATTGAATAATTACTTATAATAAAAAACGGCAATCCTTTCGAGGGTTGCCGTTTTTTGAGGTAAGAGGTAAAAGGTAAAAGGTAAGAGGTGAGGTGAATTTTCTCGCTTCGCTCGAAAATTTTCGATTTTTTTATAAGGTTGAAGTTTTGATCAAACTTTTTCAAAAGTTCGCGGTTTCTTAAGGCAGCGCCTTAAGCCGCCCTCCGCAGAGGGCGGAACTTTCTCATGCGCTTCAAAACGGCGCCGCCCCGGCGACGTTTGGGAAGGAGTAAATCCTCCCGCAAGCGGGAGGATTTTGCTCCTTCACCCCACTAATGCATTATATTTTTCAACCATATAATATCTATTCTCAAAAACAAAATTATCATCCGGCTTCATCTTGACATTTCCGTCATTTTGCGATATAATTTAACCGATAAAATCCCAAGGAGCCCAAAATGGAACTCAATCAGCTTCTGAACCGCGATATAACCTGCTCTTGCGGCAGAGTACACCGATGCGATATCGACCTCGTTGACATCGGACGCGGCGCGATCGAGCGTCTGCCCGAGAGCGTGAATAAATTTGAAAATATACTCCTCGTTGCCGATTCGAATACTTACGCCGTCTGCGGCGAGCGCGTGCGTGATCTGCTCGGCGATAAGATCAAAAATACCTGCCTTTTCGTTACCGATGATCTTCTCGTCCCTGATGAGGCGGCGATCGAAGCTGTCAGGGCAAAAATGTCGCCCGAAACCGATCTCATCCTCGGCATCGGCTCTGGCGTCATCAATGATATTTGCAAATACGTTTCCTTTTTCGCAAAAATAAAGTGCGGCATCGTCGCAACCGCACCTTCGATGGACGGCTTTGCATCGTCCGGTGCGGCAATGATCCTCGGCGGAATGAAGGTCACGGAAACCACACACGCCCCCGCCCTCATCATCGGAGATACGGAAGTGCTGAAAAATGCTCCCGCAGAGATGATCCGCTCGGGCTACGCCGACATCATCGGCAAATATTCCGCGCTTAACGATTGGAAACTCAGTCAGCTTATCAACGGCGAATACCTCTGCCAAGATGTTTATGATTTGGTTCTCGAAAAAACAAACCTTATCCGCTCGCTTGCAAAGAATATCGCCGCGCGCGAGGACGATGCGATCGAGGAACTGATGCGTGATCTCGTGCTCATAGGCGTCACGCTCACCCTCCTTTCAACCACCCGCCCCGGCTCGGGAAGCGAGCATCACCTCTCGCACTATTTCGAGATCACGGGTCTGCTTGAGGATAAACCCTACTTCCTCCACGGCACCGACGTCGGCTATTCCACAATAGTCACCGCTCGTCTGCGCGAGGAGCTCCGCGCACTCGCAAAGCCAACTTTTTCCTCGGTTTCGGATGAAACGAGAGAAAAGTGCTACGAAAAGATCTATGGCAAGATCGCGCCCGAGGTCAGCGAGCTTCAAAAGAGCGCGGGACGCTACGTCAATCCCGTGAATGACGTCTACCGCGAGAAGTGGGAGGAGGTCGTCAGCGTTCTGAACGAATGCCCCACCGCCGCCGAGATTGAGGAAATGCTGACCGATTGCGGCTTCGATCTTTCACTCTTCGAGGAAATGTACGGCGCGGAAAAGATCGGAAACGGCGTTTGGTTCGCCAAGGACCTCAAGGACAGATATTCGGTCCTTTGGCTCTATTTTAACGTATTTTTCAGCGAAAGCGAGGCGGAAAAGATTCTATGAAAAGCTCAACTTTTGATTTTATGAGAGCATCCGTAGCCGCGGAACGCCGCGCGCTCGAAGAGCTGTATGGGCAAATGGACAAGCAGGAATTCTGCAAAACGCTCGAATTTATCTTGAAATCAAGCCTTGTAGTCCTCTCCGCTTGCGGTTCGTCCGGATTCGCGGCAAAAAAGTTCGCGCACTCGCTCTGCTGCGTCGAATGCCCCGCAAAATTCGTGCCCCCCTCCGAGGCTGTCCACGGCGGCATGGGCGCGCTGAAAAAGGATAACCTTCTGATTCTCGTTTCCAAGGGCGGCAAGACCGACGAACTCATCCCTCTCGTTTCGATAGCAAAATCAAAGGGCGCAAAGATTGCCCTCGTCACCGCAAACCGTGATTCCGAGCTTGCCCGTGAGGCGGATTCCGTGCTTCTTCTCCCCGACGTCCCCGAAAGCGACGCCTATGGAGTTATGTCAACCGCAAGCTTCGCCGCCACCATCGCCATTTTCGACGCTCTGATGATGGGAATTATGGAAGAAAAGAACTACGCCCTCTCCGATTTCGCCCTCATCCACCCCGGCGGAGCAGTGGGGAAGAAGATAAATTGATGACAAAAACCGCAGCAAAGCTGCGGTTTTTCACTTATGAATATACATCCTTGAATCCGTATCCTCACCGTCACCTCGAGCGGGGCAGAGGTATTCCCAGCCGTAGCGCTCGTAAAAGGAGTTGTGATCTGTCAGAAGATAGAGCGGCGAGATGCCGCGGTTGTTCATATCTTTGCAGACATAATCAAGGAGCGCGCCCGCGATTCCTTGCCCTCGGAAGTCGGGCTCGACAAAAACGGCGCAAACGTTCGGCGCAAGATCGAGGCGGTTGTGAAAATCGTTTTTAATCACTCCGAGCCCGCCGATAATTCGCCCTCCGCCGAGGGCAACGTACCATTCGGGAACGGCGGATTTACCCGCAAGGCATTCCTCCATGCTCTCAAGATACGCCTCTTCGGGGATGCCCCATTTTTCGTGGAACCATCGCGCCATCGGCTTTTTCATTTCGGGGTGCGCGGAAAGAGTTATAATTTCATATTTCATTGTCGTATCCATCGCTGTCCGAAAACATATCGACCAGTCTTTCAAAATAATGATAGCTGCTGAAGCAACCGTAAAACTCAAGAACCTTGCCGTCCGCGGAGTATTTTCCTATGTAACCTACGAATGCTTCGTTTTCGGAGTCACAGTTGACTATCAGAAAATCGCCGTTTTCGTATGTCAGCCGCAGGCTGATCCCGCGGGGTGAATTAAAGACATAGTAATGGTATAAGATATCGGAGCGGCTGAGATTTTTGAGAAAATCGACTGATTTTTCATCATCCAACTGCTTTAGGAGGGTGCATTTGGAATTGTCAAATGGCAAAAGATCGTCCGAGTGATCGGGAACCCATGAGATAAATCCTTTTTGATCCGGATTGTTGTAGTCTATAAGATCTATCCGTACTACGTTTTTTGTAAGTTCGTCAAAGCTGAGGCAATACGCCCCCGGATCACACGCGGTCAGCGACACGCACAGTGCAAGCATAAAGACGAAAATGAATATCCTTTTCATGTCGATACCTCCTTTTTTCATTATACCATAAAACAACGAAAACCGCAAGTCCGATTTTGGATTTGCGGTTTTTGGTTGTTAATTCTGTTTGGAAAATATATATAACGGATTGTTTTTCATTTATTTAAATGACGGCGAAGCCGTGTATGTAATCGCTCGCTTGCGAGCGTATGGAATCCGCAATTTATTGCGGTATGGAATCATCCCGAAGGGTGTATGGAATCAAGCCGCAGGAATGCATGCTACGCATGATGCCATACCGCTTTGCGGATGCCATACACGCTACGCGTGATTACATGCCAAGCCTGCGGCTTGGATAAAATTAAAAGCGACCCCATAGGGTCGCTTTTAATTTTGGCTAATGACTATAACTTTGATACATAACAATGTTTCATACTCGCACTTTTGTTTCAGTTTGATAAAAAGATTTCAGTCCAATGATTTCATTCCTATTATCAAAAATCGGAGTCGGATGTACAAACCAAACGTCCGAAACGCGAAGATACTTCTCAATGTTGCAATCCTCAACCTCCGCAAATACCGTTATTACTTCCTCACCGTCGGGTTCAATGCGAAAAATCATTTTCCTCCCGGTTTCCAGTTCAATAAGAAGATGAGAATCATATATTACTCTGTCCCTCTCTCCCGCTATCGTGCTTTCAAAAATTTTTATTTTCTGAATTTTTCCATGCGGACAAGGTAATGTTTCATCAGCAGCCAATTCCATCTCTGCTTTAGAAATATTCGCAGTAAACACCATTCTATCGATTCCGTCGAAACAAGTGTCTGTATCCCGATCTGCCGTAAGAGAAACCATACACAAATCCGATTCAACCGGACGTTTGATATAGATGTTGACCTTATGACATTTTGTCGGGCTGTCATTCACAGGCATAGAACCGGTATCAAGTCCGATGAGTTCACATCCAACCAAACCTTTCAGAGCGGAACATACCTCTTCATCCATGTGATATATGAATGTATTCATGCTTGCACCGAAAACATCTGTATCTTTTAGGTATTCCTTGCCCAACCGTTTCAAATCAGATCCACGTATAACCGCTCTCATTTGGATGAAAGGAGAATCCCGAAACCATTTTGGAGCATACAGCGCATTATCGCAAAATGTTATTTCAAGGTTATCGGATATGCGACAAGGGCTTTCGCTGTTTTTTATTATTTTTCCATAAATATTCCACCATCCGACGTAAGTCGTTTCTCCTTTTTCATCTTTTCCTGAATCATACACTTCATCGGGATCTTCCAAGTCAAGTCCGAGCGCATTAAAACGCTTTTTCACATCGTCGGAAAAGGTGTGCACATATTCTCTGAAAGCGCAGCAAGGCGGACACCCGCAGCGGTACTTTTTATCCGCAAGCGTTTTCATTTTTTCTTCATACACATCGATCGTGTAATCTTCAAATTCAAATATCATCACTGTCCTTCTTTCGCTTCGAATCATTAACAATAGTATCCATCATGCCCATATAAGCAGTACATCCGCAGCTTACTCGTCTTTCCAAAAATATTATACCATAAAAACACAAAAACCGCAATCCCTTTGTATCGGAATTGCGGTTATTCTTTGGCAAGTATGAGCGGAATAGATATCTTGACTCGTAATATAAACAGCGGTATAATTTCAAGTCGAAAGGCTTCGCCTTTCTTCACCCCACTCGAAAACATAGTCGTTTTGGGGCGCACGCAAGCGTGCTTCCAAAACTCCTTGTTTTCTCCCTCTGGGCACTCCCTTCATCCGCCCCCGGCGGCGGTCGCGCCCCGAGCCCGCGCCGGCTTCGCCGTCGCGAGCGATCTCTCCATCTCCGCCAACGAAAAAGGCACACCTTTCGGTGTGCCTTTTTCGTTGGCGGAGATGGAGAGATTTGAACTCTCGCGCCGGTTACCCGACCTACACCCTTAGCAGGGGCGCCTCTTCGGCCTC
>JAGBRZ010000130.1 GCA_017632155.1 Clostridia bacterium | reverse complement strand
TCCGTTCAGGAAAGATACCGCAAGGGTCGCGGACCCGGCTCCGGCAACGGCAAGACCGCAGGCAAGGGCCACAAGGGACAGAATGCTCGCTCCGGCGGCGGTGTAAGACCCGGTTTCGAGGGCGGACAGTTCCCCATTTACAGACAGCTTCCTAAGAGAGGCTTCAACAACAAGAGATTCGCTACCGTTTACGCAACTGTTAACGTAAGCGACCTCAACCGCTTCGAGGATGGCGCTATCGTTGATATCCAGACTCTTCTTGATGCTCGCGTAATCCGCAAGGCACAGGACGGTCTCAAGGTTCTCGGCAATGGCGAGATCACCAAGAAGCTCACAGTTAAGGCTGCAAAGTTCTCTGCAGCAGCTAAGGAAAAGATCGAAGCAGCAGGCGGAAGTTGCGAGGAGGTATAAGGATGTTTGCGACATTCAAAAATGCCTGGAAGGTAGCTGAGCTCCGCTCTAAACTCCTGTTTACTCTGCTGATCCTCATCGTTTACCGTCTTGGCGCGCAGATTCCCGTGCCCTTCATCGATCCCAATGCGTATTCGTACTTCACTACAAGCGCATCCGGCTCGATCTTCACTTACCTCAACTTGCTCTCGGGTGATGCATTCGCAAAGGCTACTCTCTTTGCGCTCTCCGTATCTCCCTACATCACCTCCTCCATCGTTATTCAGCTTCTCACAGTTGCAATTCCCGCACTTGAGAGACTGTCGAAGAACGGTGAAGAGGGAAGAGCAATCATCACAAAGATCACCCGCTACACCACAGTAGGTCTTGCAGTTCTCACTGCTATCGGTTACCTCGCATATATGGAGGCTGCCGGAATGCTCATCAGCGACATTACCTTCTTCGGTAAGGTTGTTATCGTAGCATGCTACTGCGCAGGTGCATCTATCATCATGTGGCTCGCTGAGAAGATCAATGACCACGGCATCGGCAACGGTGTTTCCATGATCCTCTTCGCGAACATCATTGCAAGCCTTCCTTCCATGCTCGGTCAGCTTTGGACCACCGTGTTCGCAGGCCCCGCAGCATTCGCAGGCTTCAGCCTTGGAGGCCTTTTCATCGCTCTCTTTGCTATCGTATTCGTATTTGCAAGCATCGTATTCATCGTTTGGTTCACTGAGTCCGAGCGCAGAATTCCGATCCAGTATGCAAAGCGCGTTGTTGGCAGAAAGATGTACGGCGGTCAGTCCTCCAACCTTCCGATGAAGCTGAACATGAACGGCGTTATGCCCGTCATCTTCGCAAGCTCCATCGTATCTCTCCCCGCAACCATCGCAGCGTTCTTCCCGAACAGCGGTTTTGCCACCTTTATAAACGAGTTCTTCAATTATAATACTTGGCTCTACCTCATCATCAACCTTGCGTTGATCGTAGTATTTGCGTACTTCTATGTACTCATCTCCTTCAACCCTGTTGAGGTTGCGAACAACATTCAGAAGAATGGCGGCTCCATCCCCGGCATCCGTTCGGGTAAGCCCACCATTATGTATATCAAGAAGATTCTTAACAGAGTTACTCTTATCGGTGCGATCTTCCTTTGCATCATCTCTGGTCTTCCCATGCTCATCAACATCGTAATCACTACTATCGATCCTCACAGCGTTGCGTTCTCCGCAATCGCTTTCGGCGGTAACTCGCTCCTCATCGTAGTAGGCGTTGCTCTTGAGACTGTACGTGACCTCGATGCACAGCTTGCGCTCCGTAACATGAGCGGCTCCAAGACAAAGGGTCTCTTCGGTTAATACCGACCCGCGGATATTTCGGAGGAAATTAATGAATCTTATCATTATGGGAGCCCCCGGTGCGGGAAAAGGCACTCAGGCCGAAATTATTGCCGCAAGAGAAAATATCCCCGCGATTTCAACGGGACAGATCCTTCGCGACGCCATGGCAGCGGGCACAGAGCTCGGCAAAACTGCCAAGGGCTACGTCGAAAACGGTGATCTTGTCCCCGACGAGATCGTAATCGGCATCGTCCGTGACTACCTTAAGTCGGATGCGTGCGCGAGCGGATTTATTCTCGACGGCTTCCCCCGTTCTATCGCTCAGGCTGAAGCGCTTGAGAAGATGGGCGTCGTAATCGACGCTGTCCTCTCGATCGACGTAAGCGACGATAGAATCGTAGCCAGAATGTCGGGCAGACGCGTTTGCAAGTGCGGCGCTTCCTACCACATCGACTACAAACCGTCCAAGGTTGAAGGCATCTGCGATAAGTGCTCCTCGGAGCTCTATATCAGAGCCGACGACAAGGCAGAAACAGTTATCACCAGACTTCATAACTACCACGCGCAGACCGAGCCCCTTCTTGCGTTTTATAACGAAAGAGGTAAGCTTATCCGCGTTGAAGGTCAGGAAGAGGTTGAGGATACAACAAGGCTCGTGCGCGAAGCACTTGCCAAGGTTGGCGGCAGATAATGATACCGATCAAAAATCCCCAGCAAATAGCCGTTATGAGAGAAGCGGGAAGGATCGCTTACGAAGCGATGTATAAGGCACGCGAGATCATCCGTGAGGGTGTGAGCACCTACGACATCGACAAGGTGATCCGAGCACACATTGAAAAATGCGGTGCACGCCCCGGCTTCCTCGGTTACGGCGGTTTCCCGGGAAGCGCTTGTATCAGCGTAAATGACGAAGTTATCCACGGTATTCCTTCAAAAAAGAGAATACTTTTCGAGGGTGACATTGTAAAGATAGATACAGGAGCCTTCTATAAGGGATTTAACTCTGATATGGCGAGAACCTTCGCCGTCGGAAGCGTCAGCGATGAAGCGGCGCACCTGATCGAGACCACCAAGAAGAGCTTCTTCTGCGGTCTTGAGCAGTGCCGTGAATCGAACCGCATCGGCGACATTGGCCACGCGATTCAGAGCTGTGTTGAAGCCGAGGGCTTCAGCGTTGTAAGAAGGTACATCGGCCACGGTGTCGGACACGATCTGCACGAAGATCCCGAGGTTCCGAATTTCGGAACGGCAGGGCGCGGCGTAAAGCTTATGGTGGGTATGACCCTTGCCATCGAACCGATGGTAAACGTAGGCGGCTGCGAGGTTCGTCAGTTGTCCGACGGTTGGACCGTCAAAACCGCAGACGGTACGCTCTCTGCACATTATGAGAACACCGTCGCAATCACTCCGGATGGCCCCGTGATCCTCACGGCACCGCTTGAGTGAACTCAACCGAATATGAATGGAGGGAAAAGTTATGCCTAAGAATGACGTAATCGAATTTGAAGGTACGGTCCTTGAGGCTCTGCCCAACACCGTCTTCAAAGTACAGCTTCCCAACGGCCACATCGTGACCGCGCATATTTCGGGTAAGCTGAGACAGAATTTTATCAGAATTCTGCCCGGTGACCATGTTACCGTTGAGGTATCGGTTTACGACCTCAACAAGGGACGAATCACCTGGCGTACGAAATAAGTACAATTTTCAGAAAGGTATGGTTAAAAATGAAAGTTAAGCCATCCGTAAAGAAGATCTGCGAAAAGTGCAAGATCATCAAGAGACACGGCCGTGTAATGGTCATCTGCGAGAACCCCAAGCACAAGCAGCGCCAGGGTTGATAGCGAATTTAAGAGAAAGAAAGGATTAACAGAATGGCTCGTATAGCTGGTGTTGATATTCCTAATTCCAAGCGTGTTGAGATTGCTCTTACCTATATTTACGGTATCGGCCGCAAGAGTGCAAATGACATCCTTGCAAAGACCGGCATCAATCCCGACACCCGCGCTAAGGACCTCACTGAAGATGAGGTTGCTAAGCTCCGTGACGAAATCGAGAACAACTACGTTGTAGAAGGTGACCTTCGCCGTGACGTTGCTCTCAACATCAAGCGTCTTGTAGAAATTAACTGCTATCGCGGTATCCGTCACAGAAAGGGACTCCCTGTAAGAGGTCAGAGAACTAAGACCAATGCAAGAACTCGTAAGGGTCCCGTTAAGACTATCGCAAACAAGAAGAAAGGTTCGTAAGTTATGGCTAAAGTTGCAAAGAAGGTTATCAAGAAGCGCCGCGATAAGAAGAATATTCCTAACGGCCAGGTACACATTCGTGCTACCTTCAATAACACCATCGTTACCGTAACCGATACCGAGGGTAATGCAATTTCTTGGGCTTCCGCCGGTGAACTCGGCTTCAAGGGCTCCAGAAAGTCTACCCCCTTCGCCGCTCAGTCCGCTTCCGAGACTGCTGCAAAGGCAGCAATGGAGCACGGTCTTAAGTCGGTTGAAGTTTATGTCAGAGGCCCCGGATCCGGACGTGAGTCTGCAATTCGTGCACTCGAGACTGTCGGTCTTCAGATTACAATGATTAAAGACGTTACCCCTGTACCCCACAATGGATGCAGACCCCCCAAGCGCCGCCGCGTTTGATCAAAAAAAGGAGGAACTACAATTATGGCAAGATATACAGGTCCTGTATGCAAGCTTTGCCGCAGAGAGGGCGTTAAGCTCTTCCTCAAGGGCGAGCGTTGCACTTCCGGCAAGTGCCCCTTTGACCGTATTGATCCCAATTCCCGTAACCGTAATGCAGGTCCCGCAGCTCCCGGTCAGCACGGCGCTGCTAAGAAGAAACTGCAGGAGTACGGAAGACAGCTCCGTGAGAAGGAGAAGGTAAGACGCGTATACGGCGTTCTCGAGCGTCAGTTCGTTAACTACTACGAGAAGGCTGACCGTATGCCCGGTATGACCGGTGAGAATCTTCTCATCCTTCTTGAGAGACGTCTCGATAACGCAGTATTCCGTATGGGCTTCGGTGAGTCCAGAACTCAGTCCCGTCAGCTCACACTTCACGACCACATCCGTGTAAACGGCAAGAAGGTCAACATTCCTTCCTACTCCATCAGAGTTGGTGACGTTATCTCTGTTGCAGAGAACGCACTTGAGAAGGATTCTATCAAGGCTCTCGTAGAGGCTATGGGCAGCAAGAACGCTCCCAAGTGGCTTGAAGTAGACGCTGCAAAGGCATCTGCAAAGGTTATCGCTCTTCCCACCAGAGAAGACGTTGGCTTTGACTTCAACGAGCAGCTCATCGTCGAGCTCTATTCCAAGTAATACCGCACATTCTCCCACAGGCTGCACTCCGGCTTTGGGGGTGTGCGTAATACGTGGGAGCACAAACTTATGCGCATAAACTATTATCGCAGACACAAAATTAATTGGAGGGTATAATCTGGAATGATAGAGATTCAAAAGCCTAATATCGTAACGGTAGATGAAAGCGAAGACGGCAGAAGCGGTAAATTTATCGTAGAGCCTCTTGAGCGCGGTTACGGAACCACTCTCGGTAACTCGCTTCGCAGAGTTCTTATGAGCTCGCTTCCCGGTGTAGCTGTTACATCTATCAAGGTAGACGGTGCATTACACGAATTTACCTCGCTTCCCGGTGTGGCTGAGGATCTGACAGAGATCGTCCTGAAT